>NZ_VATL01000009.1:0-253254 GCF_005781065.1 Escherichia sp. E1130 | reverse complement strand
CCGTAACATACAGTCCATACACCAACGATATCTTTATATGGTATGTAGCTGACGCCTTCCAGACCATCGTTACCACTTGGGCCAGTGATTAACACAGATGCTATAGCAATAGCCCCGCCACCAATAGCCGCAGCAACGGCTTTTCGTAATGATGGAGGCATTATTCACCTCTCGCAGCCTTTCTTCTGTCTTCTCTGATTTTGAAGTACAGATTTGTCAGATAGGTGAGAAAGCCCAACACAAGGCTTCCAAGCACTCCAATCGCAGCCCACTGTGATGGACTGACCTGATCCAACCACTGCAAAAACCAGTATCCCGCACTACCAGCGGATGTTCCGTAGGCAATGCCAGTTGAGATTTTGTCCATTGATTTCATAGCAACGCCTCCGCAAGTAACGGATTGCGTAGTTCTTATATTGGGAAGGGAGGAAAGAAGGCCGCAGCGTAACTATCACTGATGAGTTCAGGATAGCCAGTGGCTACGGCTCAGTTTGGGTTGTGCTGTTACTGGGCGGCGATGACGCCTGTACGCATTTGGTGATCCGGTTCTGCTTCCGGCATTCGCTTAATTCAGCACAACGGAAAGAGCACTCAATGCATTTAAACCAAGCCCCATAAAGGAGAATGCTCTTACCTGTTGCACAGATATAAAAAATCCCGAAACCGTTATGCAGGCTCTAACTATTACCTGCGAACTGTTTCGGGATTGCATTTTGCAGACCTCTCAGCCTGCGATGGTTGGAGTTCCAGACGATACGTCGAAGTGACCAACTAGGCGGAATCGGTAGTAAGCGCCGCCTCTTTTTATCTCACTACCACAACGAGCGAATTAACCCATCGTTGGGTCAAATTTACCCAACTTTATTCAAAAAGTCAATATCATGCCGTTAATATGTTGCTATCCGTGGCAATCATGCTGCTAACGTGTGACCGCATTCAAAATGTTGTCTGCGATTGACTCTTCTTTGTGGCATTGCACCACCAGAGCGTCATACAGCGGCTTAACAGTGCGTGACCAGGTGGGTTGAGTAAGGTTTGGGATTAGCATCGTTACAGCGCGATATGCGGCGCTTGCTGGCATTCTTGAATAGCCGACACCTTTGCATCTTCCGCACTCTTTCTCAACAACTCTCCCCCACTGCTCTGTTTTGGCTATATCAACCGCACGGCCTGTACCGTGGCAATCTCTGCATCTTGCGCCCGGCGTCGCGGCACTACGGCAATAATCCGCATAAGCGAATGTTGCGAGCACTTGCAGTACCTTTGCCTTAGTATTTCCTTCAAGCTTTGCCACACCACGGTATTTCCCCGATACCTTGTGTGCAAATTGCATCAGATAGTTGATAGCCTTTTGTTTGTCGTTCTGGCTGAGTTCATGCTTACCGCAGAATGCAGCCATTCCGAATCCGGCTTGTGATTGCGCCATCCCCATAGCAGCCATCACATCAGTACCGGAAAGAGAGTCAGAAGCCGTAGCCCGTGGTGAGTCGCTCATCATCGGGCTTTTTGGCGAATGAAATTTAGCTACGCTTTCGAGTCTCATGCGCCTTCTCCCTGTACCTGAATCAATGTGAGATTTCCGCAGAACACTGCCCCAGTATCGATATACATCTGGTTGGCAAATTTGAGTGGTTTCACTGCTGGCGTATGACCAAAGATAAACGTGTCCGCGCCTTTAATTTCTTTCACGATCCCGTCTTGTGAGTTGCTGATTCGTTCGCGGTTCCAGATTACCTGCTGATGATCAACTGGCTTTCCGAACTCGTATTCATCACAAGGATAATCGGCGTGGCAGATGACATATTTTTTATCTTTGCTCACCAGTTCGATGATTAACGGAAGTTCTTCTGCTTTATGGGCAAGAGCTTTAGCCAGAATTTCTTTGTCGTAATCGAGATTAAAGAACCAGCCACCGCCATTAAGCAGCCAGTGATTGACGTTTCCACGCTCTGATAAGCCATCAATCATCATGTGCTCATGGTTTCCACGTACAGCTCTGAACCAGGGGAATGTGATTAATTCCAGGCATTCAACGTTCTCTGCACCACGATCAACCAAATCGCCAACCGAGATAAGCAGGTCTTTTTTGGTGTCGAATCCAATCGTATCCAGTTTGTTCATCAGGTTCGTGTAGCATCCGTGCAGGTCGCCAGCTACCCAAATATTTCGGTATTTGCTGCCATCAATTCTTTCGTAGATATTCATGCTGCCTCACTTCTGCTGTTTCGCAGATTTTTAAGTTTCTGCTGATACTCCGCCTTGATGGCCCTGCACTCTTCGACAGTCCAGCGATGGCGGTTATGGTTTGATTCGATTTCGTCTACTGCTTCCTGCCCGATGCGATTAATCAGTTCGACGCGATACGGAACGAGATTTCCGCTTTTGTGCTGGTTGCACACCACGCATTGCTTGTGAATATTGCGTTCATCAAATCGGAGTTGAGGTGCCGCAGCAGTTGTCCGGTAATGTCCGGCATCCCACTGAGCAGACGTGAGCGTTCCGCACGAGATACATGGTAAGTCGCGGTCTCTTTCTCTGATGAAGGCGTTTACGGCTTGTTGGGCTTGTTTAATCCAGTAACTGCGGGGCTTTAAGGCGAGTTTTCGAATCTTAAGTTTATCTTTCTGTTTCTGCTCCTCTCGTCGTCGTTTCTTCTCTGCTGCTTTTTCCGCTTTTTCGCGTTCTTTGCTTCGTCGTTCGAGTGCTATCTTTGTTCCACACTCTGGAGAGCACCACCACTGATTAGCGAATGCAGGGTGAAACCATTTCCGACATTCATCGTTTTTACATCGTCTTCGCGCTGGTTTAGCCATCGTCTTCTTCCTCGTACATTGAGCTATTCGGATCGCTCATCAGTTCTGCGCAGCAGTGCTCACACACGTGAACTTCAAGCACATGCAGCTTCTGACCGCAGTTAGCGCACGTTAAAGCCCGCTCGACGCTTTCTTTCTGGTATTGAAGGGATTGGGATGGGCTAAGCATTATTGGATTCTCTGCATCATGAGAAAGACAATCATGGCGGCGCGGAGGGGATTTTCATGTATAGCTCGCTTAGATTTACAGTAGGCCACACCGCGTGCACCCCACTCGTCTTCATCGAGATTGATAATGCTAATCCTGTATTTTTCAATAATCGGCCATGCGTCTGCTGGGTTTACGCATGGGTTAAATGATCCGCGCTCAACTTCTACTTCAACTGCGTCTCCGTTTACAATGTCTCCCTCAAATGAGACAAACACCATATCGCCATTCTCACCTTCTTTGTAATCCGGTGATCCGTTATGAATGGATTCGAATACCGCCACGTTAATTTCAAAATCACTTAACTGTGAATAATCCATTGTCATTTCCTCGCGCGTTCTCTAAGCCACCGGATATCCCACAGGTGAGCCGTGTAATTGAAGGTTTTTACGTCAGATTCTTTTGGGATTGGCTTGCGTTTATTTCTGGAGCGTTTCGTTGGAAGGTATTTGCAGTTTTCGCAGATTATGTCGGTGATACTTCGTCGCTGTCTCGCCACACGTCCTCCTTTTCCTGCGGTAGTGGTAACACCCCTGTTGGTGTTCTTTCACACCGGAGACACCATCGATTCCAGTAAGGTTGATTTGGTCGGAAGCGGTTATCGTCTTTGCATTCACCGCACCGATAACATCGCATCATGCAGCTTCCCTCCCGAAGTCGAAATAAAGCTGCCCTCCAAATATTTCGCATGACTCAGAACAAGAGCCGGTATCGAATCTTTTAGCTCGTACCATGTCCTGATACAGGGCTTGATAATCATTTTCTGAATACATTTTCGCGATACCATCCAGCGACATTCTTCCTCGGTACATAATCTCCTTTGGTGTTTCCCGATGTCCGTCACGCACATGCGATCCCGTGATGACCTCATTAAAAACACGCTGCAATCCCTCCTCATCTTTGCAGGCAAGTCCGATTTTTTGCGTTGATTTTTTAATGCAGAATATGCAGTTACCGAGATGTTCCGGTATTTGCAAATCGAATGGTTGTTGCTTCCACCATGCGAGGATATCTTCCTTCTCAAAGTCTGACAGTTCAGCAAGATATCTGATTCCAGGCTTTGGCTTTAGCCGCTTCGGTTCATCAGCTCTGATTCCAATCCACGTGGTGTAATTCCCTCGCCCGAAATGGTCATCACAGTATTTGGTGAAGGGAACGAGTTTTAATCTGTCAGTGCAGAACGCGCCGCCGACGTATGGAGTGCCATATTTCTTTACCATATCGATAAATGGCTTCAGAACAGGCATTTTCGTCTGAATATCCTTTGGTTCCCATACCGTATAACCATTTGGCTGTCCAGGCTCTGGATTGATATCAACCTGCAATACGGTGAGCGGTATATCCCAGAACTTCACAACTTCCCTGACAAACCGATATGTCATTGGATGTTCACAACCTGTATCCATGAAAACGTAATGCACGTCTTCACCTGCCTGTCGCTTTTGCTCCATTAGCCAGAGCAAATATGCTGACGTCCTGCCACCGGAGAAACTAACGACATTTATCATGCAGCCCTGTCTCCCCATCTTGCTTTCCACTCCAGAGCCAGTCGCGCTTCGTCTGACCACTTAACGCCACGCTCTGTACCAAATGCCTGTATAAGCTCTAATAGCTCCGCAAATTCGCTTACACGCATCCTGCTGGTTGACTGGCCTATTACCACAAAGCCATTCCCGGCAAGGTTAGGAACAACGTCCTGCTGCTTTAATGCTGCTGTAAAAACGCACTTCCAGCTTTCTGTATCCAGCCAGCGACCATGCCATTCAACCTGACGCGAGACGTCACCAAGGCAAGCCCAAAGTTTCCGATTTTGGTCTAAGCTGCGGTTACGTTCCTGAATGGTTACTACGATTGGTTTGGTTGGGTCTGGAAGGATTTGCTGTACTGCGTGAATAGCGTTTTGCTGATGTGCTGGAGATCGAATTTCAAAGGTCAGTTTTTTCATGACTTCCCTCTCCCCCAAATAAAAAGGCCTGCGATTACCAGCAGGCCTGTTATTAGCTCAGTGATGTAGATGGTCATACGTCAGCCCCTTGTGCATATCGTCTGCCACGTGCAGCAGGTGCATTTGATGCTGTGCAAATCTGTCTGGCTTCATCCTGGTCACATGCAACAAAGTGTCCGTTGCAGAACCGCTGGTAAACCGTACCAAGTGAGCCAAAACGGTTTTTCGTCACGATGATTTCAGCAAATGGCGCGGCGCTACTGTTCTCGTCATATACTGCTTCCCGATAGAGCATGATGATTGAGTCTGCGTCCTGTTCAATGCTTCCTGAATCACGCAAATCTGCGTTTGTCGGGCGTTTGTTTGGTCGCTTCTCAACATCGCGCGAAAGCTGACTCAGGGAGATAACAGGCGTTTTCAGGTCTTTCGCCATCGCCTTAAGGCTTCCTGAGATGTGAGCAATTGCGAGGTCGTTGCGGTCTGCTTTCGGCTTCTCAATCAGGCCAAGATAATCCACCATGATTAGTGACAGGTTTGGATTTTCCTGTTTGTGCCGTTCTGCGATTGAGCGTATTTCTTCGACCGATAACCGCGAGGCATCGACCACCCATACATCCAAATCTGCAAGCTGACTCATGCCGTTAGCAACGCGCGCCCAGCCTTCGTCATCCATCGATGCAGGATTTCGCAGCACGCTAACCGACATCCTCCCGGCGTTGGCGATGCTTCGCTCTGCAATCTGCAATGCGCTCATTTCCATCGAGAAAATCAACACTCCGCGCCGGACGTCAGAACCAGGAATAACGCGGCTTGCAACGCCTTCGGCAATCTTCAGCGCCAGTTCGGTTTTCCCCATACCAGGACGAGCAGCGATTATCACCAGGTCTTCTGCGTTCATCCCTCCGGTGATGGCATCAAGTTCTTCGATTCCGGTCTTCAGGGTATCTGACTCTTCTCCGTTCCTCAGACGCCTGTCAAGCGTGTCAGTGTAGTCAGTGATGATTTCCCCTAACCGCACCGGTTTAACCTCGTCACGGGGCTTTCTGATGGCTGAAAGACGCTTTACAAGTTCATCCATCGCCTGACTCGATGCGTCGATGGTTCCGCTCTGAATTGGTTCACGCATTTCATCCATGATTTCCAGCACCAGACGGCGGTGATAGTTATCCGCGACCATTCCGGCATATCCCTTCAGGTTTGCGGCACTCGGGCAGTTTTTGCTGGTCATCAGGATTGACGTGAAATGCTCCTCTCCGCATTCCTCAGCAACCATCAGCGCGTCGATTAGGTTTCTGTTTCTCGCCTGCTTGCGGATAACCTCGAAGGCTTTCCGGTAGAGCGGAATTGAAAACGCTTCCGGCTCAAGCGTTGCCAGAACGTCACTGGCGGTTGGAGTTAATCCACCAATCAGCAGGCCACCGATAACGCTCGCTTCGATATCCTGTCTCATGCAATCCCCCTGTCTGCAAACTTCCCTTCCCGAACTCCCGTTAACGAGTCTTCCCTCAACAGGTAATCAAAATCAGCCGTCCAGCCCGTGTCGTTGTCTCCGAAGTAAAACGGCTTGGCCTGATGCACAAACGCCCTGACATACGCTCTGAAACCGTCTACGTTTGGCGTTTTCAGTTGTGGGATGATTTTCTTCAGGCGGCGTTTTCGTTTCTCGTTGACCGCAACAGCGTGTGGAAGTCTGTCACCGACTTCGGTGTTGTAGGCGTTCAGGAAGGATTCGTAGTCGATTCGTTCTGCCTTGCGACGTTCAGGTTTAACCTGCCCATCGCCGCCCCCGTTAGGGGGTAAGGGGGTATTTGTATTTATTGTCTTTTGTATATTGTCTTTTGTGTTTAGCTGACTTGGCTTATACCCATTAGCCGACTCGGCTAATGTTTTATTAGCTGTTTTAGCTAATGTTAAGCTGTCCTGGCTAATCCACTGAGAAACCACCTTGTTCACTCCTATTTTCACGCCATCAGCAATGAGGAATTTACGCTCAATAAGCTGGCGCTTGGCAGCGCAAACATGAGTGTGATGAATACCTGTCATGGCTGCTATCTGCGTATTTGTGAGTCGATCCATCGGCTTATTGAATCCGTATGTCTTGCGCATGATAGCGAGCATCACCTTCAACTGCCGGACGGTTAAATCAGCCATCAGCAGACTGTCGGTAATCTCGTTAGCAACGCGCATGAAACCATCTTCGGTATCTGCCACGCGATGCTCCACGACCTCCAGTTGAGGCCTGTAATCAGCTAACTTAACGACGCCCATGTTTCACTCCTGCTTTGGCTAGTCTGTAAACACCAACAAGGCGCTCTGCGAACGCCCTGTTATTTGCTGCGGCTACCACTAATCCCTCAGGTGAATCAGGGTGTCGAATCTCTTCTTTTTCCTGGTATTTCTTACGACGTTTTGTCATAATTACTCCTGTGGATTGATCCAGTAATTCCCTCAGAATTTCATATCAATTTGCTTAGAGTCCCCGGCGGCCACCGGGGATTTTTTCTTTGTGATTCCATCAAGCGCATACTTAAAAGCCCTGCTAATCGGACTGATGTCTGATGCCATTCCGAAAGCACACAAGACCGAAGCAATAAATCTCCAGTCCGTTCTGCTTATCTTCGATTCATGACAGCCAATCATCTTTGCCAGACCGCGCTGTGTAAGCGTTGACAGGTTGATGAGTAAATCTGTTTCTGCGCGATCAACGTCGCGCTGTGATAGTTTGCTGTAACTTGTTCGTTCCATTTCTTAAGATTTCCAATAGTGAATAGTTAGTTGAAAGGTATGCGTTGAAACGCATATGGCCTTAGTTGGTCAGATATCTTGGGACTCGCTTTTCAGCGACGTAGGACGAATGTCCGTTGTTACAAAGAGCGGGGTTACTTATGCTGTTGTTTTTTTGTTACTCGGGAAGGGTTTTACTTCTTCCGCATAAACGCTTCCATCAGCGTTTATAGTTAAAAAAATCTTTCGGCCTGCATGAATGGCCTTGTTGATCGCACTTTGATACACGCCAAGATCTTTAGCCGTCTTGGTTTGACCAAAGCGCATTGCATAATCTTTCAGGGTTATGCGTTGTTCCATACAACCTCCTTAGTACATACAGTCATTATCACCGCCAGAGGTAAAAGAGTCAACATCTGCGGTGTTAGATATTTATCCCCTGCGGTGATAGATTTAACGTATGAGCGCAAAAAAGAAACCGTTAACACGAGAGCAGCTTGAGGACGCACGTCGCCTTAAAGCCATTTATGAAAAAAAGAAAAATGAACTTGGCTTATCTCAGGAATCTGTTGCAGACAAGATGGGGATGGGGCAATCAGGTGTTGGTGCTTTATTTAATGGCATCAATGCATTAAATGCTTCTAACGCCGCATTGCTTGCAAAAATACTCAACGTTAGCGTTGAAGAGTTTAGCCCTTCAATCGCCAAAGAAATTTACGAGATGTATGAAGCGGTTAGTATGCAGCCGTCACTTAGAAGTGAGTATGAGTACCCTGTTTTTTCTCACGTTCAGGCCGGTATGTTCTCTCCAGAACTTAGAGCCTTTACCAAAGGAGATGCGGAGAGATGGGTAAGCACAACCAAAAAAGCCAGTGACTCTGCATTCTGGCTTGAGGTTGAAGGCAATTCTATGACGGCCCCGGCTGGTTCTAAACCCAGCTTCCCTGATGGGATGTTAATTTTGGTTGACCCTGAACAGGCTGTTGAACCAGGTGATTTCTGCATAGCTCGACTTGGCGGTGATGAATTTACATTCAAGAAATTGATAAAAGACAGTGGACAGATATTTTTACAACCATTGAACCCACAGTTTCCGATAATTCCATGCAATGAGAGCTGTGTCGTTGTGGGAAGGGTTATCGCCAGTCAATGGCCTGAAGAGACGTTTGGGTGACACGAAATAAACGTCCGACAAGCACAGCAGCCAATACCTAAAAAAAATATTTTGCCGAATATTCAGTTCGTTATAAAGGTTAAGCATTGAGTATACCAACTGTCTCTCTATGGAATGAGATGGGGTTAATCCCCCCAATAGACGAGGCTGATCCTACAAGCCATACTCGTTCCCCATACAAAATGGATATAGTACGCTTTGTTAGTACTTTTTCGCTTAGCCCTGCAAGGATTAAAATCCTTAAGGGTTTTCTTAATTTTCGTGTTTCACTCACTCAAGCAGGGCTGGTTGAAGGTTTTCAGTGGGTAGATGGAAGCTTCACAGAACATATTGAACTTATTGAAAAAAGGCCACCGAATGATGTCGATGTTGTGACCTTTTTTCAATTCAGTAATGGCGATAATGATGCAATCGTAATCGGTAGAAAGCCAGAGCTATTTGATCATGATTTTGTTAAGAAGGAGTTTTTCGTAGATTCCTACTTCCAAGAACTTAATCTACCAAGTCATGAGCTTGTTGAAATGACTGTATATTGGTACAGTATGTGGGCACATAGACGCGATCTGTCGTGGAAGGGATTTATCCAAATCCCGTTAAACCCACAACTTGATGTTGTGGCAATGACTATACTTAATTCGGCTGCTACTGAGGGGGTCAAACAATGAATCGTAATGATTATGTTTTCGCTCTCAGTGAGCGCGAGCAAATAAGTAATCTATTAAAAAATATGCCAACAAGTCATTCTATTAGCCGAAAAAGCTTAGAAGACCGTCTGGAGAAAGTTGAGCGATTAATTTCACAAGCTGACGTTCGAGAACATGAACCTACGCATGCTGTGTTAACTTTTAGAGGCCCAACAGTAGTTGGCACGCATGGCATTTCAGCAGTATTTGGAACAAAAGCTATATCTTGTTTTAATGATGCAATAGCTTACTTGGCAACCTCTTTCAATGGCCCACTTCCTGCATCAGGCAAGATACCAAACATAGAAAATAATCATCTCATGATTACCGCGTCAGCCCGTGGTTCTTTCGGATTCGTACTTGAAGAGTTTAGACCTGATGCTCCTCTTGAATTCGATGAAGAAACCCCAGTAGCAAAAGCTATTAATAAGGCCAGAAAAATATTTCAGGCAAGCTTGGATAATGATGATGAAGAATTGTCTGATGCTATAGAAAACTTAGACTCTCGGGCCTTAGATAAAATCAGAGCGTTCATTCATTATCTGCATGAAAATAAAACAGTTTTTACACTTAAAAGCCAAGGTTTTAGCATCGTTTTTAGAGAGCCAAAACAGCTTGAAGCTGTATATCAACATCTCAGCAATGATAATATTCAGCAGGAAAAAATTATTGAGAACGTTATATTTTTGGGAACTCTTCCTAACAAGCGCCAATGTGAATTTATAGTTTTAGGTAACACTGATATCAGAACCGCTAGCATTGACAAAGCTGTAGATGACCCAGATATTATAAACAAGCACTTAGGAAGCGTTGCAACAGCCACGTTCCTGAAAAAAACTGTTGGTAAGGGCAAACCCAGATACACTCTGGTTTCTCGACCTCAATGGGATATTAAATCTATCGATTAGAATGAGCCCCTTCAACCCGGCCTCCGCGCCGGGTTTTCTTTTACCATCACCCCGTCAAAAACACACCTAACGAATTGTATTTATTGAATAAATATAAATCACACTTATCACATTGCGCAATTCAGCTCCTACACATCCAGACTAGCTCTGCAAAACTTTAAAAAATAAATCAATAGTAAAAACATGCACATAACCATTTGCGGTAATATTTTATCTCTAGCGGTGTTGACGAAAATACCTCCAGCGGTGATACTAAACACATCAGCAGGACGCTGGAAGCCAAATGGAACAGACTGGCAGGCTCTTTAAACAACGTCGACTCTCGACTACGTGGCTGAAAAGCCAGATCACCCAACCACATAAGCTGTGGGATGCAATGCCGAAGCAACCGTCTCAGGAGGAGCTTCGAGATTGCATCGCCAAAGTTTATTCGGGAGGAATCTATGTCCAGAAAAACAGAATTTAAAGGCACCGCAGCTTCTCGCCGTAGAGCACGTCGCGCAAATCTGCAAAGTCAGGAGGCGATCAGCTCCGACAAGCTACACAGGCCAACCCCTTCACGAGTGGTCTTGCAATGCAAGCGCAAACCAGCAATGAGAGCAGAAGTTATAACTCTGACAACGTTGACCAGAAAATATGAAGGTTCAACTTGTCTTCCGAACGTAGCTCTTTACGCGGCAGGCTACCGGAAATCAAAACAACTGACAGCGAGGTAACCTGCACTGTTCGCCAGAAAATGAAATTAGGCAGCAAACCACTTATTTGAGGTGATATATGGAAGAAGAATTTGAAGAGTTCGAAGAGCATCCGCAGGATGTGATGGAACAATACCAGGACTACCCTTATGACTACGACTATTGATAAGAATCAATGGTGTGGACAATTCAAGCGATGCAATGGATGCAAGCTGCAATCGGAATGCATGGTTAAGCCTGAAGAAATGTTTCCTGTAATGGAAGATGGGAAATATGTCGATAAATGAGCAATACGAACGACGGCAATGATTGCCAGAGAACTTGGTAAACAGAACAACAAGGCTGCCTGATGGTGGCCTTTATTTTTGGCATAAACAACAGAATAAACACAGCACTGTGTATTCATTCCAACGAGTGAATACACGGAGCAATGTCGCTCGTAACTAAACAGGAGCCGACTTGTTCTGATTATTGGAAATCTTCTTTGCCCTCCAATGTGAGGGCGATTTTTTATCTATGAGGATATGAATAGATGTCAAACATCAAAAAATACATCATTGATTACGACTGGAAAGCATCAATAGAAATTGAAATCGACCATGACGTAATGACAGAGGAAAAACTTCACCAGATTAATAATTTCTGGTCAGACTCTGAATACCGACTCAATAAACACGGCGCTGTATTAAATGCTGTATTAATCATGCTGGCGCAACATGCTCTGCTTATAGCAATTTCGAAAGACTTAAATGCATATGGTGTTGTTTGTGAGTTCGACTGGGATGATGGAAATGGTCAGGAAGGATGGCCTCCAATGGATGGTAGTGAAGGAATAAGAATTACCGATATCGATACATCAGGAATATTTGATTCAGATGATATGACTATCAAAGCCGCCTGAGCGCGGCTTTACCGCATACCAACAATGCTTCACGAGAGGCATTTTCGTTATGCAATCAAATATAAGGAGTTACCCATGATGCACTTTCAGCTCGCGGGTAGCGGCGTCATGTCCGCTTTCTACCCGCACGAATCTGAATTATCACGCCGAGTTAAACAATTAATCAGAGCAGCAAAGAAACAACTGGAGGCGTTATGCGCAATGAAATAGCCATTAATCACCAGATGCTTCGTGCTGCACAGAACAAGGCAGTAATAGCCCGATTTATTGGTGATTCAAAAATGTGGCTTGAAGCAAATAAAGCGATGAAATCAGCTATCAACCTTCCGTGGTATCGCAGGAAATGAGTTTTACAGATAACTGGTCAGACGAAGAATTCATTCGTCAGATGAAAGAATTAATCGGTAACGAAGGAGATATTCATGTCACTTGCAACCACAGTGAAGGAGAGCAAGTTACAGAGACGCATGTACACGCAGAAAGCTCTCTGGTATCGCCATAATGGCGACCGCGAAGGAATGCGGGTATGCCTTAATTTGTCCCGAGTCGAAGTATTAAATCAGCGTTATTTCATTGGGCCATGTCCATTCTGAGGTGAATTATGGATTTGAATAAATTCGATGAGCCATTCAGCCCTGAAGATATCGAATGGCGAATACAGCAAAGCGGTAAAACACGCGATGGCAAAGTGTGGGCTATGGTGCTGGCTTATGTCACGAACCGGGCAATCATGAAACGCCTGGACGATGTTTGCGGCAAAGCAGGATGGCGCAATGAATACCGCGATATTCCCAACAACGGCGGAGTTGAATGCGGCATATCAATCAAGATTGATTCCGAATGGGTAACTAAATGGGATGCTGCTGAAAACACGCAGGTAGAAGCCGTCAAAGGTGGTCGTTCCGGTGCAATGAAGCGTGCTGCCGTTCAGTGGGGAATCGGTCGGTATCTGTATAACCTTGAGGAAGGTTTCGCACAAACATCTCTCGATAAAAAGCAGGGATGGCACAGGGCAAAACTGAAGGATGGAACAGGATTTTACTGGCTCCCTCCATCGCTGCCGGGATGGGCAATCCCAGCATCAGATAACAAACCATCACCAGAAAATACCAACCAGAAATCTCCATCGGTTGACTGCGAACAAATCCTGAAAGACTTCAGCGATTATG
Organism: Escherichia sp. E1130; assembly: GCF_005781065.1. Taxonomy (NCBI): domain Bacteria; kingdom Pseudomonadati; phylum Pseudomonadota; class Gammaproteobacteria; order Enterobacterales; family Enterobacteriaceae; genus Escherichia; species Escherichia sp. E1130. The sequence continues at coordinate 240,034 of NZ_VATL01000009.1, read as the reverse complement.
CGTCAACAGAAACTGACAAGAAAAAACTCATCGAGCGTTATCAGCGTGACTGGCAATTAATGGCTGGCAACGAGGAGGCGCAGGCTAAATGCGTTCAGGTAATGAACATCAGAGTTAACGAACTAAAACAGGCGGCATAAATGGCAAGCAGAGGCGTAAATAAGGTGATTATCCTTGGTCGGGTAGGACAAGACCCGGAAGTTCGATACTCACCATCAGGAACAGCGTTCGCTAACCTGACAATAGCCACGTCAGAACAATGGCGAGATAAAAATACTGGCGAGCAAAAGGAATTGACTGAATGGCATCGTGTTGCTGTATCCGGGAAACTGGCTGAGGTCGTGGGGCAGTATGTGAAAAAAGGTGATCAGATTTATTTCGAGGGAATGCTGAGAACCAGAAAGTGGAAAGACCAGTCAGGGCAAGACCGTTACACAACCGAGGTTCATGTCGGAATTAATGGCGTGATGCAAATGCTTGGCGGCATTGGCGACAGCAAACAACAAGCAGCCAGCAGGCAATCACAGAAGCCACAGCAGCAATCATCCCCAGCACAACACAACGAACCTCCGATGGATTTTGACGACGATATACCCTTTGCACCAGTAACTCTCCCCTTCCCTCGTCACGCTATTCACGCAATTTAATCAGGAGAAAACCATGCCAGCGCCTCTGTATGGTGCGGACGACGCGCGCCGCTGTTCCGGCAATTCCGTATTGGAGGTGCTGGATAAATTCAGAAAAAACTACGACCTGATAATGTCGCTACCGCAGGAAACGAAAGAGGAAAAGGAATTTCGCCATTGTATATGGCTTGCAGAGAAAGAAGAACGCGAGCGAATTTACCAGACATCAATCCGACCATTCCGCAAAGCCACATATACCCACTTCCCTGAAATTGACCCGCGCCTGCGTAATTACCGCTCACGCTATAGCGCTATCAGTAATGACTGAGGAATTTACCATGAGAGGACTTGCATACAATCCCGGCATTCTTCCGGCAGAAATGATTATTCGCCAACGCGTAAAGCCAATGCCATCGAGAGAGGAATTGCTTAAGCGAAATTCTTTTCCTTCAGTGAGTCAAAACAAATATCTGAATGCGATGTGGCGGAGTGGGAAGAAATGAAACAAATGTCACTAATTGAGATAGATGGATTTCTGAAAGGTAAATGCATCCCACGAGATTTAAAGGTTAACGAAACAAACGCTGAATATCTGGTGCGTAAGTTCGGTGAACTTGAAGCTAAATGCGCGGCGCTGGCGGAGGAGAATGCTGGGCTGAAAAACGCAATGGCCGTAACTCTTGAGCATGTGTCGGTCACGGACGCAGGACAGGCCGGAGTAGCTGCGATGATTATCAATGATGCCCTGCACCACAGCGAAACCCCAGCCACCGACGCTTTCTTGGCTGAAGTCCGGGCGCAGGGATTGGAGATGTTTGCACAGAAATGTAACTCAAAATCCGAACAGTCGCTTGCATCTGATATACGCGACAACTGGAAAAACTCTAACTCGGTGGCCAGTTTTGGTTGACCACTTCAACGTTGACCTGGCCGCCAGCGGCGTTGCCTACAAAGAGCGGATGAATATACCGGTAATTGCAGAACAGGTAGCCCGTGAGCAACCGGAGAACTTGCACACCTATTTCATGGAACGGCTACGATACTGGCCGGCGTTGAATTAATCCACATGATGCGCAAGGGGCAATATCAGCATCCTCAGGGTGATGGATTGTCACCCACAGAACAATTTTATCTGCTGACTTTCCACCGTTAACGCGACACAACCTTAATATGCCACAAAGGTTTTTGTTAACGAGCTGCATCTTTTTCTTTTCTGGGTGATGATTGTTTTATAATAAACAAATAACAACATTTATTCTTGTAAAAGTAATAATATCTCTTTGGTGATCGAATTTATTGATCGCATTTCAATTAAACAAATAAGGAGTTTTTTATGCCCAAAATTACCGGTGTTCTAGTGAGCCACCATGTGTTCGATATAAAAAAAGACATGGCTAATGGTTCATTCCCGAAAACATTATTTCCAGGCGCGACATTTCAGATGGTGGTTGACAATGATGTTGTCAATAATAATACGTTGGACTGGAGTGTTGTCACCAATGCGGGAGACAATTCGCTGACTGTAAATCAGGACGGCGTGGTGTCATTTTCAAATGATATTGATGAAAGTTGCATTGGTAAAACATTTGTTATTTTTGCGAAGGATAAAGCCACAGGGAAAAATGTGTCATCTTATTTAATTAAACCTTATCGCTTCTTTAAACCTCGTACCGCAACGTCGGACAGATTTTACGATGCATTGTTTTGGATTGAGGATAAAAAAGGGACTGTCCCGGCACGACGCGATATCAATAATGTCCCTTTCGATGAACTGACGGGAGAAATGTTTCATGATGTAAAACGTGAAGTGAATTCCGGGCTTTTTCAGGAATGGGGATTTTTACTGTTTAGTGGGTGGACTAATCCTGTACGTGGTGATATTGGTAGTCTCGAATCAGAAATTTTCACTTTAGAAAATGACAGTATATTTATATCGACAGTCAACTCCCTCCCATACTCCAGAGATCTCCATGATGATATGGACTCCCAGTCTGCACAGGCTGTAGCGTTTTACGGGGAATCTGTTGTTTCCTGATGTTTTAATGAGTTTTTAATAGTCTCCGTCTTTTTAATTTAAAGAGACGGAGATTATCGGCTCTGCAACGTGAAGCTCAGGAACAAAGGTTGTGTCGCGTTAACGGTGGAAAGTCAGCAAAAGTTGTATTGCTGGCTTTTCATGCAGCCAGCAGATAAATTGTTCCGCGGGTGACAGCCATTACCGCGAAGGCATATTGCAAGGGGCGTTGCTTGTGGTCGATTCCTCACTCACTCCAGTTGATGGTTCGCTGCTTGTATGTGCTTATCGCATAAAGAGATATCGGAAGCATCCGCGCCGCTATGATTGTCTTTCTCCTGATGCAGGAAAAGCAGAATGGCTAAATCAGCAGCAGAGCGCAAAGCCGATCAGAGGGCCAAGCAAGCATCATCCGGTATGCGTAAGCTGGAGCTTGTACTTGATGCTCAGGAAATTGAAATGCTGGAGCGTAACTGTGCCACGCGTCGCTTCAGGCGTGCGCCTTACGAGTTTGGTGAGTACATCGCGTTACTGAGCCGCCAAGATGATGCACTTGTGCGCTGGCGTATAAAATCGATCAGCATAAAACGTTGCGGTAAGTGCGGCGAGAGAGTTCCTGTTAATTCATGCCCGTGTAATGGTGACTCACAATGCTGGGTGACCAAAGGCTGATTCGAATTTAAGAACTGAAAGAACACCAAGCCGCCTGATGGCGGTTTTTTATTGGAGACAAGAAATGTCAGATTTGGCTATGAAGATTTTGAAATGGCAAACGACTGGCGATGTCGGCATCAGTAGCGCAACTCTTGCCTCAATCGCATGTGGACTGAAAAAGAATATCTATGGTCATCACTTCGGTGCTCCACATGACGCAGCCGATTTCCGACGATGCGTTGCACTTGTTGAGCAGATTCCAGAAATCAGAGATTCATTCGACAAGGTTGCAAAGCGCGTTCCGGCATTCAAAGGCATCCTCAACGAATGGGATTCTCTCGTTGCTCTGTTGAAGTCTGAAATGAAGATACACGGAAACAAAGCACCAGAGACTTACAGAAGAATCAGAGAACTACGCAAGGACTAACTATGGAATCATACAGCCTCACACTCGATGAGGCCTGACAGTTTCTCAAGATCGCCAGATCTACCGCAACCGACAATAACCGCCACTGAACGGTTTATTTCTTTATGGAGAAGCCATACAAATGACAATCAATATTCAGCCGATTCTAATAAACCGCGAGCGTGTTCAGGAGATGCTTGGTGGTATCTCCAGAACTACTTTTTACCGGAAGCGTAAACAGTGGGAGCAATCAGGGACACCATTCCCTCGGGAAGTGGAAGAAATCCACCCACCGAAAGGCGGCGCCCTCTTTCGCTACAAGGAAGTTATTCAGTTTTGCAAAGATAAAGGATTGATTTCCGAACACTCTTGAATTTTCTTAGCCCATAATTCTGCTGCGTCCTGCTGCTCGGGGATGTAGTCATACTGGTCATAAACAGCCAGCATCCCCGTGAGCTTATGCCCGAGAATTTTCTCCGAAACATGAGGTGCTACTCCAAGTTCAGCCATTTTTGTTTTGCACGTTCTGCGCAGATCGTGCAATGACCAGTGCTCGCCCCCCATAACATCTTCTACCTGTTCTGCAATAGAAATTAGGGTGCTGGCAGACATTGGGCGATTTTCCTGTAACTTAGCCGGAGGAAATACGATTGACAGATCAGGGTATAGATCAAATACCTGCTGCAAATAATCTGCTGCGAGTTTTGAAATACCGCGAACAAATCGCTTACGCGTTTTTGAGTTCTCTTTCGGTATAGTCCATTCTCTAGACTTCAGATCAAAATCAGTCTTCTTAGCCAACCGCAATTCAACACCACGACAACCAGTTAACGCAACAATTCGAATAAACATTTTGTTTTGCCACGACATTTTCGTTTTGTCGATGGCATTCCAGAATGCGCCTATCTCAACATCGTTAAGAAAACGTTCGCCATTATTAGGTCTACTGCCGATATCATTAATCTCAAGAAGCATCAGTGCATTTGATGTTATGCGTTTTCTGCGTAACGCATAGCGGATCACTTGCTTCATCTTCACCAGTACATTTCCCGCCTGTACGGGTGACCCACCTTTTGTTATGCGAATGAATATTTGCTCCCACTCTACAGGACTCATTTCATCTGCAATCAGCTTACCGTAATTGTCGGTGATGTGAAGTTTCAGCATCCGCTTCCAGTATTCGTACTTCACCATCTCTTTTACTGAAGGAGTATCAAACCACTCGTCAACTAGGGTACTGATGCTTGGGGAACTTGATGCAATATCTTTGGCTTTCTTCCTTTGCATGGCTGGGTCTTTACCCTTCTCCAACCACCCTTTACACTCCTCCAATGCATCGCGAGCTTCCTTAAGCGACATCTTCCCGTACGTTCCGAGCTTTAACCTGGCGGGTTTTCCATTGAAACGATAGCGGTATTGAAAGGTGATAAGTCCCTTCGGGCTGATCCTGACAGAAAGTCCGCCTCCGTCAGCTATCTCCTCAGGTCCCTCATATGCTTTTCCGGATATACGTCGCAGCTTTGTATCGTTGAGTGCCATCCTAATACCTGTTCGTCATCGTCAAAATTGGTACACAATTTGGTACACAAATTTTACGACACGAGAACGATTGAGATGAACTAATTTGAAACAGATAAATCCAGAAAATCAAGGTGTGGCGCGGGATGTATGAAACAGGCAGAAACAAGAGTGAATGCAATGAAATCTCTGATGTTACTTACACGAAAGATCACATACAAAGATTCATATGAAATTTATCAAAAAGGTTTGGGCTGATTCCCGCTTCACTCTGCGAAATATGTCACAGCATGCTGATTGGCGATGCCAGACCTACACCCACTTTCTGATAATACCGCTTGGCAGTTTACACGGTAATTGTTATCGGGCAAAGCGACAATCATCATGTTTGATATGATATAAATCAATACAGGCAACACCTGACCCTTTTGTTACACTCGATTATTGAAGACTGGAAATCCCCTGGAAAAACGCATGCCGACAAAACGTTTCAACAAAAAACACTGGAAGATGGTGGTCGTCCTGCTGTCTATTTGCGGCGCGATGCTGTTGCTGCGCTGGGCAGCGATGATTTGGGGCTGAACGGTGAGGCGCTATCAACAAACAATGCAGCCAGACCGCAGAACACGGCCCGGCACATTATTACATCCTGTAGCCCAGCGATAACGTGGTGCGGCGATCGGTATGTTCCGGCGCAGACTCAGGCGGTTCAGAGTTCCATGTAACGTTGTAGGCCACCTTCAGACCGAAATGTTCATTGATGGCAACATTTAATGCACTTTCCGAGTTCAGCGTAGTGTCTTCAGCACCAAAAACCGATACACCCTGGGTAAATTTAGCGTTGTCGGTCAACTGCCACGCATAAGCTCCGGAGGCATACCCCAGCGGCTGCGTTTCACTGGCATTATCGGTATATTTGTCGTAACGCACGCCAGGACCGAATTCAAAGCGGAAGCTGTGTACCGGGCCATTTAAAAACTGGCGACCATAACCCGCAGTCAATACATCTCGTTCCCGATAGCCGTTATAACGGTCTGTCAGCCAACTTGCCTGACCAAACAGATAATCATAATCAGTTAAATTAAAACGGCTACGACCACCTACTGCATATTTTTCCGAAGAACGCTCATCATTAGAAGAAGTATTGCTGGCATTTCCCCACAGCGACCAAGCAGTCGTCTGCCCATACCAGGTCATAGTGGTATCAGCCGTCAGAGAGGAACTTTTCGTGTTGCCTGATTGTGCAAGGTAACCTGCGTTCAGATTACCTTCGAAAGGTTTTTTTGCGCTGGCAGGATCGTCCATGACAGTAAAAACGGAATCATCGGCAGTTGCAGTCAGAGACGCAAACATACCCCCCGCCAACATAACGATGGCAGGAACTGTCTTCAAAAGCTTCATTTATTAAAAGTCCGTACAACAAAAAAAAAGACCATCGCGGTCCCGGAAACTTTCTTAAGGATCAAAGAGTAGCGTCCCTGGAAAGGTGACAAATTATAAAAAGGAGTGAAAAACTTAGCAATGACTTCTTATTTCATTTTTTGAATAAGCGCGTTGCGAAAACAGATATTTATTTATATATCTTTACCTTATTAATTTTATATAAATATCTAATAAATCATATTGTTAATTCCTTCACTTTCCACTGATTCAGTGCCAGACTGAAATCAGCCTATAGGAGGAAATGATGGTACGTATCTATACGTTGACACTTGCGCCCTCTCTCGATAGCGCAACAATTACCCCGCAAATTTACCCCGAAGGAAAACTGCGCTGTACTGCCCCCGTGTTTGAACCAGGTGGTGGCGGTATTAATGTCGCTCGCGCTATTGTTCATCTGGGCGGGAGCGCGACGGCTATATTCCCGGCCGGCGGCGCGACCGGCGAACATCTCGTCGCTCTGCTGGCCGATGAAAATGTCCCTGTTGCCACTGTCGAAGCGAAGGACTGGACCCGCCAGAATCTGCATGTACATGTGGAATCCAGCGGTGAGCAGTATCGCTTTGTCATGCCCGGCGCAGCTTTAAGCGAAGATGAATTTCGTCAACTTGAAGAACAAGTTCTGGAAATCGAGTCAGGGGCTATTCTGGTTATTAGTGGAAGCCTGCCACCAGGCGTGAAACTGGAAAAGTTAACGCAGCTTATTTCTGCTGCGCAAAAACAAGGAATACGCTGCATCGTCGACAGTTCCGGCGAAGCCTTAAGCGCAGCACTGGCGATTGGCAATATCGAGTTAGTTAAACCTAACCAAAAAGAACTCAGCGCACTGGTAGGTCGCGAACTCACTCAACCCGATGATGTGCGTAAAGCCGCGCAGGAAATTGTTAATAGTGGTAAGGCCAAACGGGTCGTCGTTTCCCTTGGTCCACAAGGAGCGTTGGGGGTAGATAGCGAAAACTGCATTCAGGTTGTGCCACCGCCGCTAAAAAGCCAAAGTACCGTCGGTGCTGGCGACAGTATGGTTGGGGCTATGACGCTGAAGCTGGCAGAAAATGCCTCGCTTGATGAAATGGTTCGTTTTGGCGTGGCTGCCGGTAGTGCCGCAACACTCAATCAAGGAACACGCCTGTGCTCCCATGAAGATACACAAAAAATTTACGCTTACCTTTCCCGCTAATCGAGACATTCCCCCCTCGGTTGGGGGAATCACCACAAACCTGTCAGCAATGCGTTTCTGCGACTATGCTAAAAAATCACGTGATAACAAAGAGGTGAATTATGGCTGGTGGCGATCTTGTCCGTTATGTCATTACCGTCATGTTGCATGAAGATACATTAACTGAAATTAATGAGTTAAATAACTTTCTGACACGCGATGGCTTTTCACTGACCATGACAGACGATGATGGGAATATCCATGAACTCGGGACGAATACCTTTGGACTTATCAGTACGCAAAACGAAGATGAGATAAGAGAACTCGTTGCCGGACTCGCCCAGAGTGCTACAGGCAAAGACCCCGAGATAAGGATCACAACCTGGGAGGAATGGAATAGCAACAAATAAAGATTTTTGGGCAATAATCAGTCTGTGGTGTGCGTTAGCTCGTGTTTTTACACCTTATTCTTGCGCTAACCTTATGATCTGGCAGACAGCATGGGAGAGACATCATGTGGCAGGTAATCAGTCGTCTTTTGAGCGAGCAGTTAGGTGAAGGCGAAATCGAACTGCGTAATGAACTGCCTGGCGGGGAAGTCCATGCCGCATGGCATTTGCGCTATGCAGGACGTGACTTTTTCGTCAAATGTGATGAAAGAGAATTGCTTCCCGGTTTTACCGCCGAAGCCGACCAACTGGAGTTATTGTCTCGCAGTAAAACCGTCACCGTACCCCGGGTGTGGGCAGTTGGCGCTGACCGTGACTACAGTTTTCTAGTGATGGATTATCTCCCTCCTCGGCCGTTGGATGCACATAACGCCTTTATTTTAGGGCAGCAAATTGCGCATCTACATCAATGGAGCGACCAGCCACAATTTGGCCTCGATTTCGATAACGCCCTTTCTACTACCCCTCAACCCAATACCTGGCAACGCCGTTGGTCAACGTTTTTTGCTGAACAACGGATTGGCTGGCAACTGGAGCTGGCAGCAGAAAAAGGGATCGCCTTCGGCAATATCGACGCCATCGTCGAGCATATCCAGCAGCGCCTGGCCTCACATCAGCCGCAACCATCACTGTTACACGGCGATCTATGGTCAGGGAATTGTGCGCTAGGTCCGAATGGTCCGTATATTTTCGACCCTGCTTGTTACTGGGGCGACAGAGAGTGCGATCTGGCGATGTTGCCACTACATACCGAACAGCCTCCGCAAATCTATGATGGTTATCAATCAGTGTCACCGCTACCGACCGATTTCCTCGAACGCCAACCGATTTACCAGCTTTACACTTTGCTAAACCGTGCAAGGTTGTTTGGTGGTCAACATCTGGTTATTGCTCAACAATCATTGGATAGATTGTTAGCCGCGTGACGGGAGTCGATGATAATGGCCGCACCGCGCGGCCTTTGTATTAAATGAAACCGAGCAGAGAAAAGAACACGTATCCCGCAGCAATACAAATTACCGGCAGGATATAGAGTGAAAAAAACTGCGTGAAGATAGTATGGCGTGGAACGACAATGCGCGACTCGATCTGTTCACGCGTTAACCCCTCTTCCCCTTTAGCCTTCTCCAGAATGAGTTGATCTTCAACGCCTTCGCGCAAGAAGCGCACCTGACGACTCATGCGTGCTCCAGAGTCTTGCAACGCCAGACCGACAAAAATCAGGATAAAGATCACCCAGAACATAACGTTCACACCACCATTAAAATTGGGCGTCGGCGAGTTATACCAGAACAGATTCAAAAAAGGCGTATTCGCTTGCATCATATCGATCATGACATGGGCAAAGTCGAGCATTACCGCATTAATGCCTTCCTGGGTTTCTTGCCGGATATTCATAAACTTCAGCAAGGAAATCAACGTGGAAACAAGTGTTGGTATAAAAATCACCCAACCGAAAATCCTTTTCAAAATAGCAATGCGTCCAGCTTGTTGATACGTCATGAGTTCTCCTGGATTAAGACGCGTCGATTCACTTAGTTTACCTGTAGATATCTGTTTTCGCCCATTCTTTAAAGGCGATATGATAGGCGCTTAATCATAAGCACTGCTTAATACCTTACACATAATGCTCTAAAGGAGAGGTTGTAATGTCAACCCCACGACAGATTCTTGCTGCAATTTTTGATATGGATGGATTACTTATCGATTCCGAACCATTATGGGATCGGGCCGAACTGGATGTGATGGCAAGCCTGGGGGTGGACATCTCCCGTCGTAATGAGCTACCGGACACCTTAGGTTTACGCATCGATATGGTGGTTGATCTGTGGTATGCCCGGCAACCGTGGAATGGACCGAGTCGTCAGGAAGTGGTCGATCGGGTAATTGCCCGTGCCATTTCGCTGGTTGAAGAGACGCGTCCACTACTGCCTGGCGTGCGAGAAGCCGTTGCTTTATGTAAAGCGCAGGGCTTATTGGTTGGCCTGGCTTCAGCGTCACCGCTGCATATGCTTGAAAAAGTGCTGGCCATGTTTGACCTACGTGACAGTTTCGATGCCCTCGCCTCCGCCGAAAAATTGCCTTATAGCAAGCCACATCCGCAGGTTTATCTCGACTGTGCAGCAAAACTGGGCGTTGCCCCAGTCGCCTGCGTGGCGCTGGAAGACTCTGTTAATGGCATGATCGCCTCGAAGGCAGCTCGAATGCGCTCCATCGTCGTTCCAGCACCAGAAGCGCAAAATGATCCACGTTTTGTGTTGGCGAATGTAAAACTTTCATCCTTGACAGAACTCACCACGAAGGACCTCCTCGGCTAATAAAAAGGGGCGTGGTGACACGGCCCCTGGTTGCTTATCTGAAATCACGTTCAACTGATGATTTTATCATCATATTATGATGAAGAGTTACACCGTCACCACTTCCGCGCACTGTACAAAAACCCTATACTGTACGTATCGACAGTTTAGTGAGTTTTATCATGACGGCGGAAGGTCACCTCCTCTTTTCTATTGCTTGTGCGGTGTTTGCTAAAAATGCCGAGCTTACACCCGTGCTGGCACAGGGTGACTGGTGGCATATTGTCCCTTCCGCAATATTAACTTGTCTGTTACCGGATATTGACCATCCAAAGTCGTTTCTTGGGCAGCGATTAAAGTGGATATCAAAACCCATTGCCCGCGCTTTTGGTCACCGTGGCTTTACCCACAGTCTGCTGGCGGTGTTTGCTCTACTGGCGACCTTTTATCTGAAAGTTCCGGAAAGCTGGTTTATTCCAGCTGATGCTCTGCAAGGTATGGTTCTCGGTTATTTGAGTCATATCCTTGCTGATATGCTGACCCCTGCTGGCGTTCCCCTACTCTGGCCGTGCCGATGGCGTTTCCGTCTGCCAATTCTGGTTCCACAAAAAGGCAACCAGTTAGAACGTTTTCTCTGCATGGCGTTGTTTGTCTGGTCAGTGTGGATGCCCCATTCACTGCCCGAAAACAGTGCCGTGCGTTGGTCATCGCAAATGATTAATACCTTGCAGATCGAGTTTCATCGCCTTATTAAGCATCAGGTTGAATACTAAAAAAACAAAAATCGCTTTTCTGGAATAAGCCATTCCATTTGAATATAAGAGCCAGCTCACAGTTCTGTTAATCTTGCTTCAACACTATGGCTACTGCGTAGCGATAGAAATAATAAGATCAGGAGAACGGGGATGAACTTTCCATTAATTGCGAACATCATAGTGTTCGTTGTGCTGCTGTTTGCGCTGGCCCAAACCCGCCACAAACAGTGGAGTCTGGCCAAAAAAGTGCTGGTAGGTCTGGTGATGGGTGTGGTTTTTGGCCTTGCCCTGCATACCATTTATGGTTCTGACAGCCAGGTACTTAAAGATTCTGTTCAGTGGTTTAACATTGTCGGTAACGGCTATGTTCAGCTACTGCAAATGATCGTCATGCCGCTGGTATTTGCCTCCATTTTAAGTGCGGTTGCCCGTCTGCATAACGCGTCTCAACTAGGCAAAATCAGTTTTCTGACTATTGGTACGCTACTGTTTACCACGCTGATTGCGGCGCTGGTCGGTGTACTGGTCACTAATCTGTTTGGTCTGACAGCTGAGGGGCTGGTTCAGGGTGGCGCTGAAACTGCGCGTCTGAACGCTATCGAAAGCAACTATGTCGGTAAAGTCTCTGACCTGAGCGTTCCGCAGCTTGTCTTGTCCTTTATCCCGAAAAACCCGTTTGCCGATCTGACCGGTGCCAATCCGACGTCAATTATCAGCGTGGTAATTTTTGCGGCTTTCCTGGGCGTTGCAGCACTGAAACTGCTGAAAGATGATGCGCCGAAAGGTGAACGAGTCTTAACCGCTATCGATACGCTGCAAAGCTGGGTGATGAAACTGGTTCGCCTGGTCATGCAACTGACGCCATACGGCGTTCTGGCACTGATGACCAAAGTCGTTGCTGGCTCCAACCTGCAAGACATCATTAAACTGGGTAGCTTCGTTGTCGCGTCCTACCTCGGTCTTATCATTATGTTTGCAGTGCATGGCATTCTGCTGGGTATTAATGGCGTAAGCCCACTGAAATACTTCCGTAAAGTCTGGCCAGTGCTGACGTTTGCCTTCACCAGTCGCTCCAGTGCTGCGTCTATTCCGCTGAATGTAGAAGCACAAACGCGTCGTCTGGGTGTTCCTGAATCCATCGCCAGTTTCGCCGCTTCTTTCGGCGCGACCATTGGTCAAAACGGCTGTGCCGGGCTGTATCCGGCAATGCTGGCAGTGATGGTTGCGCCTACGGTTGGCATTAATCCGCTAGACCCAATGTGGATTGCGACACTCGTTGGTATCGTCACTGTGAGTTCAGCAGGTGTTGCAGGCGTTGGTGGCGGTGCAACATTCGCCGCACTGATTGTACTCCCTGCAATGGGCTTGCCGGTAACGCTGGTGGCATTGTTAATTTCCGTTGAACCACTTATCGATATGGGCCGTACGGCACTGAACGTCAGCGGTTCTATGACCGCAGGTACACTGACCAGCCAGTGGCTGAAGCAGACCGATAAATCCATTCTGGATAGCGAAGATGATGCCGAACTGGCTCACCGTTAACCCTTGCTTATAACGCAAAACGCCTGTCATCCCGACAGGCGTTTTTTTACTCTTCGACCTCATTCTCTTGTCGAATCTGATTCGCCCAGCGCTGGGCCGCCTCCGGCACACTAAACGCCGGTGAGCGCAAGAATGACTCCCCCACCAGAACAAACGCTACATATTTGCCACGTAATATCCAGACATCACGAAACGAATCCATTTTAATCGCATGCTCCGGCGGCGCAGGTTCCGTGCGCGGGACATAGCTAATAATCGGGCGGTTTTGCTGACGTAGCGGTTTCTTCATTACTGGCTTCACTAAACGCATATTAAAAATCAGAAAAAATGTAGTTTAGCCGATTTAGCCCACGTCCGTCCTGCTTTGCGTACATCTTCAAATACTTTCGCCGACACCACCTCCAGATCGAGACATCCCCGATGGTCTATAGTTAGAGGGTTTTTTGACCAAAAAAGCGGCCCTTTCAGCAATGAAATAAGGAGACGAGTTCAATGTCGCAACATAACGAAAAGACCCCACATCAGCACCAGTCCCCCCTGCACGACTCGAACGAAGCGAAACCAGGAATGGACTCACTGGCACCTGAGGACGGCTCTCATCGCCCAGCGGCTGAACCGACCCCGCCAGGCGCGCAGCCGACCGCGCCAGGCAGTCTGAAAGCCCCTGATACGCGTAATGAAAAACTCAATTCCCTGCAAGATGTACGTAAAGGTAGTGAAAATTATGCGCTGACCACCAATCAGGGCGTGCGCATCGCTGACGATCAAAACTCACTGCGTGCCGGTAGCCGTGGTCCAACGCTGCTGGAAGATTTTATTCTGCGCGAGAAGATCACTCACTTTGACCATGAGCGTATCCCGGAACGTATTGTTCATGCGCGAGGATCTGCGGCTCATGGTTATTTCCAGCCGTATAAAAACTTAAGCGATATTACCAAAGCCGACTTCCTGTCTGACCCGAACAAAATCACCCCAGTATTTGTCCGTTTCTCTACCGTTCAGGGTGGTGCTGGCTCGGCAGATACCGTGCGTGATATCCGCGGTTTTGCCACCAAATTCTATACTGAAGAGGGTATTTTTGACCTTGTCGGCAACAACACGCCGATCTTCTTTATTCAGGATGCGCATAAATTCCCCGATTTTGTTCATGCGGTAAAACCGGAACCGCACTGGGCGATCCCACAGGGAGGTAGCGCCCACGACACATTCTGGGATTATGTTTCCCTGCAACCGGAAACGCTGCATAACGTGATATGGGCGATGTCGGATCGCGGGATCCCGCGCAGCTACCGTACGATGGAAGGTTTCGGCATCCACACTTTCCGCCTGATTAACGCCGAAGGGAAAGCGACGTTTGTGCGTTTCCACTGGAAACCGCTGGCAGGTAAAGCCTCGCTGGTATGGGATGAAGCGCAGAAACTCACCGGACGTGACCCGGACTTCCACCGCCGTGAGCTGTGGGAAGCCATTGAAGCAGGCGATTTCCCGGAATACGAACTGGGCTTCCAGTTAATCCCGGAAGAAGACGAATTCAAGTTTGATTTCGACCTTCTCGATCCAACCAAACTTATTCCGGAAGAACTGGTGCCAGTACAGCGCGTCGGCAAAATGGTGCTTAACCGCAACCCGGATAACTTCTTTGCCGAAAACGAACAGGTAGCTTTCCATCCAGGGCATATTGTCCCCGGTCTGGATTTCACCAACGACCCGTTATTGCAGGGGCGTTTGTTCTCTTATACCGATACACAAATTAGTCGTCTTGGTGGGCCAAATTTCCATGAAATTCCGATTAACCGCCCGATCTGCCCTTACCATAATTTCCAGCGTGACGGCATGCACCGCATGGGAATCGACACCAATCCGGCAAACTACGAACCAAACTCGATCAACGACAACTGGCCGCGCGAAACACCGCCGGGGCCGAAACGCGGCGGATTTGAATCATACCAGGAACGTGTTGAAGGCAACAAAGTCCGCGAACGCAGCCCATCGTTTGGCGAATATTATTCCCATCCGCGTCTGTTCTGGCTAAGCCAGACGCCGTTTGAACAGCGCCACATTATCGACGCCTTCAGCTTTGAATTGAGCAAAGTTGCTCGTCCGTATATTCGTGAACGCGTCGTTGATCAACTGGCACATATCGATCTCGCTCTGGCGCAGGCTGTGGCGGAAAATCTCGGTATTGAACTAACTGATGAACAACTGAATATTACCCCGCCACCAGACATCAACGGTCTGAAAAATGCCCCAACATTAAGCCTGTATGCCATTCCTGACGGTGATGTCAAAGGCCGTGTGGTAGCGATTTTGCTTAATGATGAAGTGAGATCGGCAGACCTGCTGGCCATTCTCAAGGCGCTGAAAGCCAGAGGCGTTCATGCCAAGCTGCTTTATTCACGGATGGGCGAAGTAACCGCCGATGACGGCACGGTATTGCCAATTGCTGCTACCTTTGCCGGAGCGCCTTCGCTGACGGTGGATGCGGTCATTGTCCCTTGCGGTAATATTGCGGATATCGCAGACAACGGCGATGCGAACTATTACCTGATGGAAGCCTACAAACACCTTAAACCGATTGCGCTGGCGGGAGACGCCCGCAAGTTCAAAGCGACAATTAAGGTGGATGACAAAAGTGAAGAAGGGGTTGTGGAAGCCGACAGCGCCGACGGTAGTTTTATGGATGAACTGTTAACGCTAATGGCGGCGCACCGCGTCTGGTCACGTATGCCTAAGATTGACAAAATTCCGGCGTAAATATGGGTGGCGCAATTGCGCCACCTTTGCCTGACGCGCTGCGTTTATCAGGCTTACCGGATGCTCATAATGCTTTGAAATTTCAATATATTGTATGCCGAACAAGGTGTTTACGCCGCATCCGGCAAAACAGCCTTACCTACACATCCAGATAACTACCCAACCGATAACCACGCTCGGCAATGGCATACTTCAACGACGCCGACGTTAACACATCCAGTTCCGCTAACCGTGGGAAACAGTAAGCACTCTGGCGAATTGTATTATCGACAAACGCAGGATGGCACATCACTTCCAGTGAGCGTTCACCGCGATGACTGGAATCATCCAACACTTGCAGGAACAGTGATTCACTGATCTCTTCACCATAGAATGCACTACTGAAACCCTGTGAACTGCGCAGATTTGCGGGTAAATCACCGTCGTTAAATACTGGCTGGCGATCAATACGCAACGCAATCTCCTCTTCAGCCGCAAACTTCGCCACAATCGGGAAAATCTGCGGGAACATATGCACATGATGATGACTATCAAGATGTGTTGGTTTGCGGCCAAACAATTCAATGAATCGCAGATACTGGCTGGCGAGTTCCTGGGAAATTTCTGCCAGTGGTAAGGCATCATCTTCTGCCAGCTGCCAGATCCATTTCCCCAACACACCTTGCCGGGTAAGCCCAGGCATCTCAGTCAGCGGCTTACCCAGTGTAAGGACAAAGTGCATCCCAACTGCCAGACTCGGCTCATCACGACTTAACCGCACCGCATGGTCGATAGCTTCCCCATTCACCAGCGCCGTCGTTGAGGTGACAATACCATTACGACAGGCCTCGATAATGCCGTAGTTCTGGCCTTTACTTAAGCCAAAGTCATCGGCATTAACAATCAGTAAGCGTTCCATAATCAGCCTCAGTTAATGTGCTTTTTTGAGTTCTGCAATGCAGTCAGCAAAGTTTGGCAACCACTTCTCATGCGCCAGAATCATCTCTCTTGCCAGCAGTTCCGCGTCACGATCGGAATGCACCAGCGGGCTAAGGTTGAGCGCCAGTAACACATCGTTAAATTCACCGCTAAGGGCTGCGTGACTGGCGGCAATCTCAAAACCTTTGATGGTATGAATCAAGCCCATCACTTTGTCATCGAAGTGTGTAATGCGTGGATGTGGCGTCGCGCCATCGCGCCCCAGTGTACAGGTCATTTCTACCGCCCAGTCTGCCGGAATATTATCAATATGCCCATGATGCGGGATATTAACGTAATGTTCCGCTTGCTTGTCGTTGTAGATAGCATTAATCACTTCACACGCCGCATCTGAGTAATATGCCCCGCCGCGCTGTTCCAGTTCTTTCGGCTTAACTTTCAGGTCCGGATTTTTATACAGGTCAAAGAGTTGTTTCTCGACTTTCTGTACCACCTGTGCACGTGCGCCGCCTTTATAATACTCACCCATTTCAATCGCCAGCATCTCTTTTTGCTTGAAGTAATAAAGCAGATACGAGCACGGCAACAGATTCAGTGAGCGAATTAAGCCTTCGCTAAACGGCAGATCGAAAATATTTTTTACGCCAGACGCTTTTAACTGCCCGGATGCCACACCATCAAGCAATTCGGCAAAGCGAGACTTGCCATTTACCAGAACATCTTTAATAAACACCATGTGGTTCAGCCCGAACAGATCGATAGATAAATCATCGTTCTCATTCAACGCTAAAACATCGCTGATAAACATCTTCATGCCAATCGGAATATTACACACGCCGATAAAGCGTTTAAATCCGGTATGACGATAAACGGCTTCGGTGACCATTCCCGCTGGGTTCGTAAAGTTAATCACCCAGGCATTGGGGCAGAGTTCTTCAACATCTTTGACTATGTCAAAAATCACCGGAATAGTACGCAGACCTTTAAACAGGCCACCTGCACCGTTGGTTTCCTGGCCGAGATAACCATGACTTAACGGAATACGTTCATCGAGTTCGCGTGCTGGTAATTGACCTACGCGCAGCTGGGTGGTGACGAAATCGGCATCTTTCAATGCTTCGCGGCGATCAAGCGTTTTATAAAGCTTCATTGGTACACCAGCGTTATCAATCATCCGCTGGCAGAGATCGAAAATAATATCCAGCTTCGCTTTACCCTCTTCGATGTCCACCAGCCATAATTCACTCACCGGCAATTCGTGATAACGTTTAATAAACCCTTCCAGTAATTCCGGGGTATAGCTGCTCCCGCCACCAATAGTGACGACTTTTAATTTCTGGCTCATAATTTCTCCCTTCATTAGGAAATACTGATATTCGTCGTGCCTGCCGCTAAGTCAGGAATAACCCGGAAACACCAGGTTATACAGAGCAAGCATGTAAATTTAGTGTTCTGATACAATGGCTACTGATTAAATTCAGTCAATTTTTTACGATAGCTATTGGGTGTAAACGAGGTCAATTTCTTAAACGTTTTAATAAACAGACTGGGGCTACTATAACCGGCTTCAAATGCAATATCTGTTACCGAATAGTTGGTCATTTCCAGTTGTTTTTTGGCAAAATTAATGCGAATTTCATTAATAATTTGCATTGGCGTTTTGCCATAATATCGCTGGGTCGCACGCGTCAAATATTCCTGCGATTTCGCCGACAGTATCACCATATTTTCCAACGCATTTTCACTAAACTGCTCTTTATCATGCATCTTTTCAACCGTGCTTTTCAGCCACTGAGGCACATCATCAATTACCTGTTCTTCACGGTAATGACGTAAGCGGTTGATAACATAAAAAGTCACTGTCTCAACAAACTCTTCCAGCCCGGTTTCACGGAAATTCAGTGAAGAGATGACCGTTTCCACATAGGTGAGAAAAGCGCTATTGGTCCGGTATACCTGTGATGCGACAAAGCAATAAGGCAACAACGGCAGATAATGCTGCTCAAAAAAACGTTTGCTGATCCCAACATTTAATATACGCGTGGCGCCAAACTCATAAAAACTTTGATGGTGCGAGCCCAACGGAATAAAGACAAAATCGCCCCGCTCCAGCAACACGCGTTTACCGTTTATCTCCTGGTAATAACGACCAGTTAACACCAGGGTGAATTCATAATAGTCGTGTTGATGCAGCCCACTGATACTCTCAGTTTTGTTGTAGATAAACACATGGAAGTTTTTGCCATTAAACAGTTGTTGTTCACGGGCTGTGGCAATTTCCGGCGCGTTAATCACTGACTGCATCATCAACTCCTTATGCCTTCAATTTTTCATGAAGCTCAATTAATTCGCTAATCAGTTCACGTGCAAGCATTGAGGTCATTAAATGATCCTGAGCGTGGACCAGCACCAGACTCACTTTCATCTTACCTTCGCCCGCATCGCCTTCAATCAGTTTCGTCTGTACCAGATGCGCTTCATTCAACGCCATTCGTGACTGATCCATCATCGCTTTTGCTGCCGCAAAATCGCCCTGCTTTGCCTGTTTCAGCGCCGCATACGCCAGACTACGCGCCTGCCCGGAGTTGATGATAAGCCCCATCACCACTTCTTCCAGTTCTTCGGCTTCGGTTTGCGTATCCGGGATATTGTCGAGATCCATCATACTCAGTTCCTCACTTTCCTTACCCGGCACAGCGTTACCTGTGCCGATATCGATTAAAATTTCAGCGCGTTAGCAATATCTTCTTCACTCTCTTCTTTATCAATCACGTTTTGTGCTTTGTTAGCCACCACAACAAATGGCAGATAAATCAGCGTGGCGATACCGAGGTTGAAGAGTGCGACCAGTAAGGCGGCGACGCTACCGTTGGTGTTAAAGAAGGCTCCCAGACCGGTTGGCATGGTCCACGGCGCAATGTTGGTCACTGGTGGAATAATGCCCATGTAATATGCCGCCAGGGTAATTGCCGCCAGAATCGGTTGTACCAGCACAAACGGGATAAACATCACCGGGTTCATAATAATCGGCAGACCAAACAGAATCGGTTCGTTAATCTGGAAGATGCCGGACGGCAGAGCCAGTTTTGCCACCTGACGATAATCAGCACGGCGAGAAGCAATAAAGATAGCCAAAATCAGGCCCAGGGTCGCGCCACTACCACCGAGGAAAATAAAGGAGTCCAGCATCGGCTTGGCCCAGATATGGAAGGTCTTACCGGCAGCTAATGCCGCTTCGACGGAACCATATTGCTGGTAGGTCGCAATGTTTTCCAACGCCCACGGCGTCATGATGCCGTTGTCCAGTGCAGTCAGCGCCAGCGCGCCGTGAATACCGAAGAACCACAGCAGTGGAACAAAAATCACATACGCCCAGCCGACCACACTGCCCAACGATGCCAGCGGCGTCGAGATAGTATCCATAATGATCTGATGGAAGTTTGTGCCCCAGGTCGTCAGCGCCCAGGCAATAATCCCCATCACGGAAAGAATAATAAAGCCGGGAATCAATGCAGAGAAAGAACGCGATACCGACGCAGGTACGCTATCGGGCAGTCGAATTACCCAGTTGCGGCGGACAATAAAGGTAAACATTTCTGCCACCACCAGGCCGATAATAATCCCGGAGATGATATTCGCGCCGCCTAACCAATTAGCGCCGACGGCATAAGCCTCGCCGACGCTATAAGGCGTGACGGTCATAAACGCCGCAACGGATAACAATCCCGCTGCCAGCGCATCGACTTTACGCTCTTCTGCCAACGCCATGCCGATAAAGAACGGTGCCATTAAAGACATAATCCCCAATGTTCCGTTATAAACATTTCCGCCAATACCTTTCAGACCATTGAGTGTTTCAATGGTCGAGGCGTCGAGGCGAATACCTAAGGAATAAAAAAACGACCCCTCCCCAAAGCTAAGGAAAACGTTATTAATTAATACAAACATCGCCCCTGCGAGGGTTAACGGCATTAAGCGAATAAAACCGTTTTTGATTGCATTAACGTGCGGCTGCTTTCCTATTTTAACTGCAAAAGGGAGGAGTACCTTTTCAAGCGATGCAATAACATTACTCATAGAAAAATACCCTTAAAAACCGCAAATTAAATATCGCGGTATAGATTTATGAAATAACTCTTTGACGGGAAAATTTAAAAATTAATTTGCTGCGGCTTTTTTAATTGCTGCAACTGCAGCCTTAAGCACGCCTAAACCATCGACTTTGCCATATAACAGCGAGTCAATTACTTCCACCGGTTTATTGGGTAACAAACGCTGAATTTCGGGCAACATATAAGCAATCTGTGGCCCTAATAAAACGACATCGGCATTCAGCCCTTTTTCACCAGCCAGCGTTTCTGGAAATGCTTCAATAATGACCGGAACTTCATATTTTTCTGCCTGAGCGCGCATTTTTGATACCAGTAAAGAGGTAGACATGCCCGCAGAACAAAACAGATAAATGTGTTTCTTTTCCATAAAACTGCCCTCATCAACGATTATCTGTCAGCCAGACACTCCGCAAGCCTTCACCTGCTTCCATGCTCTGGGTAACTTGCGAAACCAACATGACTTTTTTTGGTGGCTGAAAAGAGTATACGGTATTGACCTGAGCAATAGTATTTCTTTGACTATACAAATTGTCTCTCCTTGACCTGCTGTTATGACCACCTTCACATTTCGGTTAAATAATTCGCGTCAACAAATAAGAACACGCGCATAAAAAAACCGGCACAATGGCCGGTTTTCGTTGTGACTCAAGCTTTCAGATGAAGGAATTACTTCGCAGCCTGCGGATCAGTGTCGTATTCGGCACAGGTCTGATAGCCGGTATTGATCACATGCCCGGTATCATCTAACGCGACAAAATAGGTTTCTGCTTTACCATCACGTTGACCCAGAATGTAGGTCTGGCAAGTACCACGAGCATGGATCATGCTCACTTCAGACGAAGGTTTACCCGCAATTTGTGCAACCTGCGCCCGGCTCATGCCTTTTTTGACGTCTTTCACCACAGGCTGTACAAACTGGTCTTTGGTACGATCATACGCCGTACAACCTGCCAGCATGGTTAATACCGCCGCTGCACCCAGAATTCCTGCCATATTCTTGTTCATATTCCGTCCTCTTGTTTATCAGCGTGTTAGATAAGCCTGGAATACATCGGGGGCTTTTTCAAGCCTGAGAGCGAAACGGTTTCGCTTTCAGAGGATTCCTGTATGACGTTTTAACCACCATTCAACCTGCTGTCGCTTGTCGTTTCTGTAGCAACGGGTTAGCTTTAAGGAAGTTTTATTTTTCTGTCTGGAGGGGTTCAATGACATTGCAGCAACAAATAATAAAGGCGCTGGGCGCAAAACCGCAGATTAATGCTGAAGAGGAAATTCGTCGTAGCGTCGATTTTCTGAAAAGCTATCTACAAACCTACCCGTTCATTAAATCACTGGTACTCGGCATTAGCGGTGGTCAGGACTCTACCCTTGCCGGTAAGTTGTGTCAGATGGCAATTAATGAACTGCGCCAGGAAACCGGTAATGAATCACTGCAATTTATCGCCGTGCGCCTGCCCTACGGTGTTCAGGCCGACGAACAAGATTGCCAGGACGCCATTGCCTTTATTCAGCCGGATCGCGTATTAACCGTCAATATCAAGGGCGCGGTACTCGCCAGTGAACAGGCATTGCGGGAAGCGGGTATCGAACTGAGCGATTTTGTGCGTGGCAATGAAAAAGCACGTGAGCGGATGAAAGCGCAATACAGCATTGCGGGTATGACTAATGGCGTCGTAGTTGGCACCGATCATGCGGCAGAAGCCATTACTGGATTCTTCACTAAATATGGTGATGGTGGCACAGACATTAACCCTCTGTATCGTCTGAACAAACGTCAGGGTAAACAGTTACTGGCGGCGTTAGGTTGCCCTGAGCATCTCTATAAGAAGGCCCCAACAGCCGACCTGGAAGATGACCGCCCGTCACTGCCAGATGAAGTCGCGCTCGGCGTAACGTATGAAAATATCGATGACTATCTGGAAGGGAAAAATGTCCCGGAACAGGTCGCCAGAACGATTGAGAACTGGTATCTGAAAACCGAGCATAAACGCCGCCCACCCATTACGGTTTTCGATGATTTCTGGAAAAAATAAACAGTGCGGCCTCCCCGCCTGAGATTGTCGACACCAAATACTTTATTCATGCCGGATGTGGCGTAACCGCCTTATCCGGCCTGCAAAACTTTGCAAATTCAATACATTGCAGGAATCGAGTAGGCCTGATAAGCGTAGCGCATCTGGCAGTTTAAATTTGTCATCGGCCTTGCCTCTTTTTTAATCGCCACCCACCCGCTATACTGGATAAATGACCAGCACTCGGAGTAAACAGTGGTACGGCGTTTAACTTCCCCGCGGCTCGAATTTGAAGCGGCGGCAATTTATGAATATCCCGAACATTTACGTTCATTTCTTACTGACTTACCCACCCGACCCGGTGTGTATCTGTTTCATGGCGAAAGTAACACTATGCCGCTCTATATCGGCAAAAGCGTTAACATCCGCAGCCGCGTCCTTTCCCATTTACGTACCCCGGATGAAGCGGCCATGCTGCGACAATCCCGACGCATTAGCTGGATATGTACCGCGGGCGAAATCGGCGCTCTGCTCCTTGAAGCGCGTCTAATCAAAGAGCAACAGCCTTTGTTTAATAAACGGTTGCGCCGCAATCGTCAGCTCTGCGCCCTGCAACTGAATGAAAAACGCGTAGATGTGGTGTACGCCAAAGACGTGGATTTTTCTACTGCGCCAAACCTGTTTGGCCTGTTTGCCAATCGCCGCTCGGCATTACAGGCATTACAGACAATCGCCGATGAACAAAAGCTCTGTTATGGCCTGCTCGGGCTGGAACCGTTAAGCCGCGGCCGTGCTTGCTTTCGGTCGGCGCTAAAACGTTGCGCCGGAGCGTGCTGCGGAAAAGAGAGCCATGAAGATCATGCTCAACGTCTGCTCCAGTCGCTGGAACGTTTGCGGGTGATCTGCTGGCCGTGGCAAGGGGCGGTTGCGTTGAAAGAACAGCACCCGGAAATGACCCAATACCATATTATTCATAACTGGCTGTGGCTGGGGGCAGTTAATTCGCTGGAAGAGGCGGCAACGTTGATCCGTACGCCTGCCGGATTCGATCACGATGGTTATAAAATTCTTTGTAAACCACTACTTTCCGGTCGCTATGAAATTACTGAACTTGATCCGGTGAATGGCCTGCAAGCCAGTTAATTTCACTGAACAGCAGTTTGCCTTGCGGTTGCAAAAGCCGCAGGGTGTGTTTGCCATCGTACCAGCACGCGCCCTGGTCGGTGGTTAACAATTTTTCGCCCAGTTGCCATGCCCCGCTAATCACAAACACCACCCCGCCGCGTGAGCCAAAAGTGGTGAACGTGCGATCGGCAATTCTGACTTTAGCCTTACAGGCATCCATGCGCGTCATAATGTTGAAATCCATCGACATCTGCCCTTCCGTCAGTTTCGCTTTTACCACCTGGTCCGCCGCAAAAGCAAAAGGCTGTAACGGCTTTAAGGTATGGCTAAAACGGTCTGCGCTTTCAAGAAGCATCTCACCGCCTTCCAGCAGAGTCACACTTCTTTCCATCCCAGGAAATAAAGAAAATTCACCATTGGCCGCAATGGACGCAATGCTGGCACGCCAGTAAAAATCACGTTTCGCAGGGGGAAAACTACAGATCTCACGAGTTTCACCGGCAGCGTTTCGCCACAGGTTCACCGACATTTTACGCATATCAAAGTATTCCATACTCGCTCCGGGCATGCTCTTTTCATTGTTATCGCTCAGGCAACCGTGGATTGTTATCGGCAACTCGTATGATTTACCTTAACGTTTTCGCAAAAATGACAGGCACAGGCGCATAAAAGAAAACCGCCGATCCTGTCCACCGCCTTACTGCAAGGTAGTGGACAAGACCGGCGGTCTTAAGTTTTTTGGCTGAAAGATTATTCAGCAGTTGCAGGCATTTTACCTTTTCCCGCTGGGCGTTCTGTCAGACGCTTCTCAAAATTAGCATTAAATTGCTTTTTCTGCTCCGGCGTCAGGATGTTGTAAATCTTGTTCTGGGTTTCCATATGCGCCAGCATGTTAGCTTTGCGCTGTTCTTCCATTTTAGCAATCTGCGCTTCAGCTTTTGCTTTGTCGAAAGTATCGCTGGCGATGATGTCATGCATTGCGCGGCGTTCTTCCAGCGGCGGACGTTTCATCTGGTCACGCTGGCCTTTCATAATTTCACGAATCTGCTGTTTCTGCGCGTCGGTCAGGTTCAGGTCTTTGAACATCATGTCCTGATGCGGACCGAACTTGCCTTTATGGTGCATCATCGGCTTCGCGTCAGCCGGTGCTGCGGTAGTGGTGTCAGCGGCGTGGGCCAGGTTAGCCGCGCCAAGAGCCAGGGTAGAGGCAACAAACAGTGCAGTTAATTTACGCATATTCTATATCCTTCCTTTCAGTTATTTGTTACGGCTTTCTTAAGTAACGTGCCGTGTTGACGAGATTAACTTTACTGAGTTTAGCGTCAATTAATCAGAGCAACGGTAAATCAATGAAAGTATAAAAAACATTTTTTCGCCAATTATGGAGAAAAAAAGAAAAATTGAAGGAAATTGATGAATAAATATTACAACACAATGATTTTGCAGAAATTATGAAGGACTATACCTGATAAATGGCGATAAATAAAGCAAACATCCAGGATTAATCCGTATTATTCCGAAAGTCGTTATTAAATACCCGCAGAAACCTTTCTGCGGGCAAGTGTTAGGTTATTTTTTCCAGCATTAATCCCGCGCGTAATCCCAACGCCACCAATGGATTGGGGAATAGCACATATTCAATATCATGAGTCACGGTAAAACGTTCCTCATCATCCTGCGCCAATAACGTTCCTTTCTTAAACGGCGTGAAATTCAGCGTCTCGCTCGCCATATGCAACTCGAAGGCAGCAGTGTGACGGGTAATCTGCGAAACCACCCGGTAACGCTGGGGCAGTTTTCTCTCTATACCGACACTTGCCCCTGCTAACAGCGCAGCAATTGCATTGGTGGTTGGCGCAAACTGACGAAGATCGTTTTGCCCAAACGGCAGTGCTTTGCCTAGCTCCAGCGTACACGCCAGTGCGCCAAAATGTTGGCAGCTGAAATGGGTAAACGTGCCGCCGGGCGCCTGATGAAATACCAACGCCTCTAGCCCTGCCGCGCCCAGCCATGTCAGAAAACTTTCGTCCCAGGGATTTTCTCGTTGCGGTAAAACACCAAACCGCTGGTGGTACGAGCCGCGGATGGCTGTATGCAGATCAAGATGCCAGCGAACTGACTCCTTCCCCTGCTGATAAAAATCTTCCAGGCACTGTTCCAGCTCGCGGGCGCGGCAGGTTTCGCTGCTTTCGGCAAATTGCTGCCAGCGTCCGCCAAACATCCGGTTCATATCGCTATGGCAATAACGCTTTCCTTGCTTGAGCGCAGGGGGATTTCCGAGGATTGCCAACAAGCGCCAGCGTAACTTAATTTCACCGTGATAAATTGCGCCAAGTAAGGCGTCCAGCATTTCTACAGGCGCCGTTTCATTACCGTGGATCCCCGCCGAAATTACCAACGCGCCTTGCGGTGGGATTAATGGCGTCAGTTCCAGCACGCCATCCCCCAGCCAGCGCCAGCGAATACCGTTGATTTCTCTCTCGGTGATGACAGGTTTTTTACCCTCTAATGTCAGAGTGAGAAAATTATCCATTCTCCCCTCCCTCACGCTGGAACGGATAAACCGAACCGAGATTCAATAATTGAGTCAACGCATCCAGTGCTTCCCGCCCTTCGCGCAGCAATTGCGGGTCGGCCAGATCGGCAGCACTCAGACGATCGCGGTAGTAACGATCCACCCAGTCATTGAGCGCATTAAACAGCGTATCGTTCATCATCACCGCCGGATTCACCGCCTGACGTTCTTCATCCGTCAACACAACGCGCAAACGCAGGCACGCAGGGCCTCCGCCGTTCGCCATGCTTTCGCGCAAATCAAAAACTTTTAGTGAGCTTATCGGGTTATCCGCAGCAAGGAGTTCATTGAGATAACGCCATACTCCGGCGTGTTCCCGACACTCCTGTGGCAGCACCAGCATCATCGAACCATCATCGCGACTCAACAACTGGCTGTTAAACAGATAGGTCGAGACAGCATCCGGAACGGAAACCTGCGACGTCGGTACTTCTATCGCCATAAAGCCGTTGACCCGCGAACGCAGGTTTGCCAGTAATTGCGCCTGGCGAGCGAACGCCTGTTGATGGCAAAACAGCACCTGACGGTTACTCACGGCAATCACGTCATTATGAAAAACGCCCTGGTCGATAACGTCCGGGTTTTGCTGGGCGAAAATCACCTGCTGCGGATTAACCTGATTCAGCCTGGCTACCGCCTCGCTGGCTTCGCGGGTCTGCCGCGCCGGATATCGGGAAGGCCGCGTACCGTTACCCTCTTCTCGCCCGTAAACAAAAATCTGCATGCCCGGTTCGCCGTAATGACCGCCGAGGCGATTGTGGTTTGCCGCCCCTTCGTCACCGAGCATCGCCACCTGTGGCAACGCCGAATGGATGGTGAATTTCTCTTTATCGTTAAAAATGGCGTTTAACAGCGATTCGGTGACGGGGGCTTCCAGCGAACGGTGAAATTTATTGTTCAGGTTGGCGACCGTGAAATGTACTTTGCCATCCAGCGTATCGGCGGATGGCGCTACCGTGGCCGCATTAGCTACCCACATTGGCGATGCTGAACTGACGCTGGAAAGCCAGTGTGGTGCCTGGCGGGCAACCTTTTCCAGTACCTGCTCATCGCTGCCGCTGAATCCCAACTGACGCAGCACCGGAATAAACGGTCGCTCGTGCGGCGGGATCACCGCCTGGGGAAATCCCGCATCGGCAAGGGCTTTCATTTTCAGTAAGCCTTGCTTCGCCGCCAGTCGTGGATTCGATACCTGAAAACGATGACTGGTGGAGGCTTCATTACCAAACGACAGGCCAGCGTAATGGTGCGTCAGCCCCACCAATCCATCGAAATTGACTTCCCAGGCATTCATCGCGCCACCTCATCGGAAAAATCCAGCCCGGGGTTAAGCGTTGCGGGCAACGTTAACGAGTCCGACTCCAGGCTCGCCATCGGCCAGGCACAATAATCCGCCGCATACCAGGCGCTGGGGCGATGGTTGCCGGAAGCGCCAATGCCGCCGAATGGTGCTGTACTGGCGGCTCCGGTAAGCGGTTTATTCCAGTTAACAATCCCTGCCCGCGCTTCCAGTAACAGTTGCTCAAACTTTTCCCGTTTTGGGGAAACCAGCCCACAAGAGAGGCCAAAGCGGGTGTTATTCGCCATCTTTATCGCCCCATCAAAAGTGTCATAACGCCATACGCGAAGTAGCGGCCCAAACACTTCTTCATCCGGCACGCCTGAAACGCCCGTCATTTCAACGATCCCCGGCGTCAGCAGCGATGTTCCCGCTTGGAGCAAACGTGGCGCAAGCAGCGTTTGCCCGCCCAATGCTTCCAGTTCCTGCCAGGCAGTAACAACCTGCTGTGCGGCCTGTTCAGAAATCAGCCCACCAATAAACGGCTGCGGTTCGTCATCCCATTTCCCCGGCGTTAACCGCTGGCTGACGGCAACAAGGCGAGCAAGAAACGCATCGCCCTGCGCCCCGCTTTTCACCAATAAACGGCGGGCGCAGGTGCAGCGTTGCCCGGCAGTGACAAATGCCGACTGGATAGTCAGATGGACAGCGGCGTCGATATCCACCACGTCATCAATAATCAGCGGGTTATTGCCGCCCATTTCGAGGGCAAGAATTTTTTCCGGCTGACCGGAAAGCTGGCGATGTAACTGGTAGCCGGTATTGGCGCTGCCGGTAAACAGCAAGCCGTCGAGATCCTCCAGCGCACTGAGTGCCTGACCGGTTTCGCGCCCACCTTGCACCAGGTTCAGCACGCCCGACGGCAAGCCTGCCTGCTGCCATAAACGCATGACTGCCTCGCCGCTCCAGGGGGTTAGTTCGCTGGGTTTAAAGATTATCGTGTTACCTGCCAGCAGCGCCGGAACGATATGCCCGTTAGGCAGATGCCCGGGGAAATTGTACGGTCCAAACACCGCCAGCACGCCATGTGGACGATGCCGCAAGCTCGCCGCTCCATCCGGCATTTCGCTGCGCTGCTCGCCCGTGCGAGCGTGATACGCCTTGATTGATATCGCGATCTTATTGATCATCGCCGTCACTTCGGTTGCCGCTTCCCAACGCGGTTTGCCGGTTTCTCTGGCAATAATCGCCGTTAATTCGGCTTTGTTGCTTTCCAGCAGTACAGCAAATCGTTCAACTCTTACCTGACGATCGCCAAAAGAGAGCCGCGCCCAACGCGGAAACGCTGCACGAGCGGCCCGACAAGCCTGCTCAACCTGAGCAGCATCGGCATCATTGCCCTGCCATAACACCTCGCCCGATACCGGATTACGCTTCACGCGCTGTGCGCCCTGGCCCGTCACCCAGTCACCGTTGATCCATAAAGTCATGCTGTTTTCTCCTCTGCACACAGGCGCACCAGACGAACGCGATCCCCGGCGTGGCATTTGAGGGCATCCAGTTGTGCGGCGGTTAAAATCAAACGTTCGGTCGCCGGATCGGCTCGCACCAGCAACACGCGGAAATGGTGATAATTTTCATTGGCGACCAGGCAAGCCGGAAAATCGCCCTGTGCAGGTTGTCCTTCCGCTACTTCAACCAGCCGACTTTTGCGGATAGCGCGAACGCGGTCAATGTCACACTCCAGCGTCGGCCCGCCGTCGAAAATGTCGATATAGTTGCGGTAGCGAAAGCCCTCTTTTTCCAGCACCGCCCGCGCGGGCGCAGTTTGCGGATGAACCTGACCGATGACGTCCTGGGCTTCCTGGGATAAAAAGTCCGTATAGATCGGATGTTTCGGCATCAGTTCTGCAATAAATGCCTTTTGCCCGGTGCCGCAGAGAAAATCGGCGCGGCTAAAATCCATCGAAAAGAAGCGTTTACCGAGGCTTTGCCAGAACGGTGAATAGCCGTGTTCGTCAATCACCCCGCGCATTTCCGCGACCACTTTGTCATTAAACTTGTCGCGAAAAGCCGCCATAAACATAAAGCGCGATTTCGACAGCAAATAGCCGTTGCCCTCTTTGCGCCAGTCCGGGTCGAGAAACAGCGTGCACAGCTCGCTGCTGCCGGTGTGATCGTTACTGAGAAACAGCGTCGGCAACGCGTTATAGACATTCAGCTCTTTTGAGGCGTGGACCAGCGTGCCGACGCGATAGTTGTACCAGGGATCGTTCAGCCCAACTGCCACCTCTATGGCGCAAATTCCCGCCACAGTACCTGTTTCACTCTCTTCCAGCACAAACACATAGCCCTGCTCGCTTTTGGGCAGTTCGCCCTGCCAGGTTTTGATTGCCCTTTCGATACGTGCCGAAAGCGTGGCTTCATTGGCGGGAAGCGACGTCAGGCCGCCGCCCGTTTTGCTGGCAAGCTGCATCAGTGCTGAGACATCTGATCGCTCAACGGGACGGATGACCATCATGATGAACCTCGGCTAACAAAGTGTTCGCAAGCAGCTGCAAAGCGATCCAGTCCGGTCGTCACCTCTTCTTCGCTGACATTCAGTGCAGGCGCAAAACGCACCACGTTGCCACCCGCAATCAGTACCATCACGCCCGCTTTCGCCGCTTCCTGAGAGATCTGTTTCGCTTGCCCGGCGTAATCGGCATTCAGCACACAGCCAATCAGCAGACCTAAGCCGCGAATTTCACTGAACAAACCGCAGCGGTGATTAATGGTATGAAGACGCTCAACAAACCAGTCGTGACGCTGTTTAACCCCGTTAAGTATTTCTGGCGTGTTGATGAGATCCAGCACTTTGCCTGCTACCGTCGAGGCCAGTGGATTGCCGCCATAGGTGGTGCCGTGGGTGCCAACGGTCATCACGCTGGCGCATTCTTCGGTTGCCAACAACGCACCGACCGGGAAACCGCCGCCCAGCGCTTTGGCGGTGGTTAACAGATCGGGCGTCACGCCGTAGTGCATATAGGCATACAGTTCCCCGGTGCGCCCGACGCCCGTTTGTACTTCATCAAAAATCAGCAAAGCATTGTGGCGGTCACACAATTCACGCAGACCTTGTAAAAACGCGTTGCTGGCGGGTACCACACCGCCTTCCCCCTGGATGGGCTCGACAATCACCGCACAGGTAGAGTCGTCAATCAGCGCGCTGGCAGAGTTAATATCGTTATATGCAGCATGACGAATATCCGGCGGCAGTGGCGCAAAATCCTGTGAATAGGCTGGCTGCCCGCCTGCGCTGACGGTAAACAGCGTGCGACCATGAAACGCATTTTTGAACGCCACGATGCCGCTCTTATGGCTGCCGTAGCGGTCGTGAGCGAATTTACGCGCCAGTTTTAGCGCCGCTTCGTTGGCTTCCGCACCGGAGTTACAAAAGAAGACGCGATCGGCAAACGTGGCGTCGATTAATTTTTTCGCCAGTCGCAGTACCGGCTCGTTGGTGTAACCGTTGCCGGTATGCCAGAACTTACTCGCCTGTTCGTTCAGCGCCTCGCGCAGTTCGGGATGCGCATGGCCCAGCGCGTTCACCGCAATGCCACCTGCGAAGTCGATATACTCTTTCCCCTGCTGATCCCACAAGCGCGAACCTTCGCCACGTACCGGTATAAACGGTGCCGGAGCGTAAACAGGTATCATCCATTCATCAAAGTTTTCACGCGTAATTGGCTGAGACATAGCGACCTCTACAGTAAATAGTTCGTTATTTATATGTTAATAATAAGTAATGTTTGTGCTGTAAATGTAGATTGCAGGGTTCATGCCAGCCAGGGGGAAAAGTGCATAAATGACGGTCACTAACTGGAAATCAATGTGTTACAACCGAACGATATGCACCTTAAGTGCATATAAAG
Source organism: Escherichia sp. E1130 (assembly GCF_005781065.1). Taxonomy (NCBI): domain Bacteria; kingdom Pseudomonadati; phylum Pseudomonadota; class Gammaproteobacteria; order Enterobacterales; family Enterobacteriaceae; genus Escherichia; species Escherichia sp. E1130. The sequence continues at coordinate 208,488 of NZ_VATL01000009.1, read as the reverse complement.
TGAATATGTTTGCCATGTGGATGAATAAATAGAATAAAAAACGCAATGTTATGCAGAAGTAAAATTTAATTCTGGAATTGTGATCATTGGCGAAATTTACTGGAAATTACTGCGCCATTCTGACGCAACTCGCACCAAAAGCGGGCATTTTCTGCGCCATCGTTGACATCATTAACAACCATCGATCAAATCACTTAACAACAGGCAGTAAGTCAGACGAATTTCTGCTAACATCCACGCACTCATTATCAGAATAAATGGCAGCGACTATGAAATTTGTCTCTTTTAATATCAACGGCCTGCGCGCCAGACCACACCAGCTTGAAGCTATCGTCGACAAGCACCAGCCTGATGTGATTGGCCTGCAGGAGACAAAAGTTCATGATGATATGTTTCCGCTCGAAGATGTGGCAAAGCTCGGCTACAACGTGTTTTATCACGGGCAGAAAGGCCATTACGGCGTGGCGCTGTTGACCAAAGAGACGCCGATTGCCGTGCGTCGTGGCTTCCCAGGCGACGGCGAAGAGGCACAACGGCGGATTATTATGGCGGAAATCCCCTCACCGCTAGGCAATGTCACCGTGATCAACGGCTACTTCCCGCAGGGCGAAAGCCGCGACCATCCCATAAAATTCCCGGCTAAAGCACAGTTTTACCAGAACCTGCAAAACTACCTGGAAACCGAACTCAAACGTGATAATCCGGTGCTGATTATGGGCGATATGAATATCAGCCCCACCGACCTGGATATCGGCATTGGCGAAGAGAACCGCAAACGCTGGCTGCGTACTGGTAAATGTTCTTTCCTGCCGGAAGAACGCGAATGGATGGACAGGCTGATAAGTTGGGGGCTGGTCGATACCTTCCGCCATGCGAACCCAGAAACGGCAGATCGCTTCTCGTGGTTTGATTACCGCTCAAAAGGTTTTGACGATAACCGTGGTCTGCGTATCGACCTGCTGCTTGCCAGCCAGCCACTGGCCGAATGCTGCGTAGAAACCGGCATCGACTATGAAATCCGCAGTATGGAAAAACCGTCAGATCACGCACCTGTCTGGGCCACCTTCCGCCGCTAATTTCTCCGTTCTCCTGGCTCGCACTGGGTCAGGAGAATTAACCTTGAGAAAAATCAACAAACTGTCAGTAATGATTTGTTGCCCGCCGTCCTTTGTTATACCGTCACTGCGTTTTTTAGTTGTCTGACCACTTCTCTATTATCAAGTTTGATATAGGAAACTCCACGATGAACGCTGAGCGTAAATTTCTTTTTGCCTGTCTGTTTTTTGCGCTGATAATTTACGCTATCCATGCTTTCGGTTTATTCGATCTACTCACCGATTTACCCCACTTACAGACACTCATTCGCCAGAGCGGATTGTTCGGTTATAGCCTCTATATTCTGTTATTCATCATCGCCACCCTCTTTCTGCTACCGGGCAGCGTACTGGTGATCGCTGGAGGAATAGTTTTTGGCCCGCTAACAGGAACGCTACTTTCGTTAATTGCCGCCACGCTGGCCTCGTCGTGCTCATTCCTGTTGGCGCGCTTTCTGGGGCGTGATTTACTGTTGAAATACGTCGGTCATTGCCACACTTTTCAGGCTATTGAAAAAGGCATTACGCGTAACGGTATCGATTTTCTTATTCTGACCCGCTTAATCCCGCTATTTCCATACAATATTCAAAATTACGCTTACGGATTAACCGCCATCGCCTTCTGGCCTTATACCCTTATTTCGGCATTAACCACTCTGCCTGGAATAGTGATTTATACCGTGATGGCCAGCGATCTTGCCAGTGAAGGCATTACGCTGCGCTTTATTTTACAACTCTGTCTGGCGGGCCTGGCGCTGTTTATTCTCGTCCAGCTCGCCAAACTCTACGCCCGACACAAACATGTGGATCTGTCTGCTTCGCGCCGCAGCCCACTTACTCACACAAAAAATGAAGGATAGAACGATGTTGCAACATTATTCAGTGTCATGGAAAAAAGGACTGGCTGCGCTGTGTTTACTGGCCGTTGCGGGGCTTAGTGGCTGTGATCAAAAAGAGAATACGGCGGCAAAAGTGGAATACGACGGGCTTTCGGACAGCCAGCCGCTGCGTGTCGATGCAAATAACCATACGGTAACCATGCTGGTACAAATTAATGGGCGTTTCCTCACCGACGATACCCGCCACGGTATTGTGTTTAAAGATGGCTCCAACGGACATAAATCGCTGTTTATAGGTTATGCCACGCCGAAAGCATTTTATGAAGCCCTGAAAGAGGCAGGTGGTATGCCGGGCGAAAACATGACGATGGATAATAAAGAAACGACTCATGTCACAGGCAGCAAACTGGATATTTCAGTTAACTGGCAAGGGGCGGCAAAAGCGTATTCCTTCGATGACGTGATTGTTGACAGTAATGGCAAGAAACTGGACATGCGCTTTGGCGGTAATTTAACGGCAGCTGAAGAGAAAAAAACGGGCTGCCTGGTATGTCTGGATAGTTGCCCGGTCGGTATTGTCAGCAATGCGACATACACTTATGGTGCGGTGGAAAAACGCAGCGAAGTGAAATTCAAAGGCAATGCCTCGGTTCTCCCGGCAGATAACACGCTGGCAACGGTTACCTTTAAAATCGCCGAATAAAACCAGGATAAAGGATGATGAAAATGCAATCGCGTAAAATCTGGTACTACCGCATAACCCTCATCATCCTGTTGTTCGCGATGCTGCTGGCATGGGCGCTGCTTCCCGGCGTCCATGATTTTATCAATCGCAGCGTTGCGGCGTTTGCCGCCGTGGACCAACAGGGTATAGAACGCTTTATTCAGTCTTACGGCGCACTAGCGGCAGTTGTCTCGTTCTTGTTGATGATTTTTCAGGCCATTGCTGCACCGCTACCTGCGTTTTTGATCACCTTTGCCAATGCGTCGCTGTTTGGCGCGTTCTGGGGCGGCTTGCTGTCGTGGACCAGTTCGATGGCAGGCGCGGCACTGTGCTTTTTTATCGCCAGAGTGATGGGCCGCGAAGTGGTGGAAAAGTTAACCGGCAAAACCGTGCTTGACAGTATGGACGGCTTTTTCACTCGCTACGGCAAACACACCATCCTGGTATGTCGGTTATTGCCTTTTGTCCCTTTTGATCCAATCAGCTATGCTGCCGGTTTGACTTCAATACGTTTTCGCTCGTTTTTTATCGCCACCGGGCTTGGTCAGTTACCGGCAACCATTGTCTATTCTTGGGCGGGCAGCATGTTAACAGGCGGTACTTTCTGGTTTGTCACCGGACTGTTTATTCTGTTTGCTCTGACCGTGGTGATTTTTATGGCGAAAAAAATATGGCTTGAGCGCCAGAAGAGGAATGCCTAATGGGGTTACCACCGCTTAGCAAAATCCCTTTAATTTTACGTCCACAGGCGTGGCTGCATCGTCGCCATTACGGCGAGGTGCTAAGCCCCATCCGCTGGTGGGGGCGGATCCCGTTTATCTTTTATCTGGTGTCGATGTTTGTTGGCTGGCTGGAGCGCAAACGCTCACCGCTCGATCCAGTAGTGCGATCGCTTGTCAGCGCGCGTATCGCGCAAATGTGTCTGTGTGAGTTTTGCGTGGATATCACCAGTATGAAAGTCGCCGAGCGTACCGGCAGCACCGATAAATTGCTGGCGGTAGCTGACTGGCGACAAAGCCCGCTCTTCAGCGACGAAGAACGGCTGGCGCTGGAATACGCCGAAGCGGCAAGCGTTACGCCGCCAACGGTCGATGATGCCCTGCGCACCCGACTGACTACGCATTTTGACGCCCAGGCGCTCACCGAGCTGACGGCATTGATCGGCTTGCAAAATCTGTCAGCCCGTTTTAATTCTGCCATGGACATTCCCGCTCAGGGGCTGTGCCGTATTCCTGACAAACGTTCTTAAGGAGAGATGATGCGCCATTGTGTATGGTTGCTGGGATTGTTATCGCTGTTTTCTTTGGCAACACATGCCAGTGACTGGCAGGAAATTAAAAATAAGGCCAAAGGGCAAACCGTCTGGTTTAACGCCTGGGGCGGCGACACCGCGATTAACCGCTATCTCGACTGGGTTAGCGGCGAGATGAAAACCCATTACGCTATAAACCTGAAGATTGTTCGTCTGGCGGATGCCGCAGACGCGGTGAAGCGCATTCAGACCGAAGCTGCTGCCGGACGTAAAACGGGCGGCTCGGTGGATCTGCTCTGGGTGAACGGCGAAAACTTCCGTACCTTAAAAGAGGCTAATTTACTGCAAACTGACTGGGCGGAAACGCTACCCAACTGGCGCTATATCGACACACAGCTGCCAGTGCGGGAAGATTTTTCTGTGCCGACACAAGGTGCGGAATCGCCCTGGGGCGGCGCACAGCTGACATTTATCGCCCGACGCGATCAGACACCACAGCCACCGAAAACGCCACAATCCTTGCTGGAATTTGCCAAAGCCACCCCTGGTACGGTTACCTATCCGCGCCCACCGGACTTTACCGGCACCGCGTTTCTTGAACAGCTGCTGATTATGCTGACGCCCGATCCCGCTGCATTAAAAAAAGCGCCGGACGATGCCACTTTCGCCCGCGTCACTGCGCCATTGTGGCAATATCTTGATGCACTGCATCCGTATTTGTGGCGCGAAGGAAAGGATTTCCCGCCTTCGCCCGCGCGGATGGATGCTCTGCTGAAAGCCGGCACATTGCGCCTGTCGCTGACCTTTAACCCCGCACATGCGCAGCAAAAAATATCCAGCGGCGATTTACCCACCAGCAGTTACAGCTTTGGCTTTAGCGAGGGAATGATTGGCAACGTGCATTTCGTCACCATTCCAGCCAACGCAACTGCCAGTGCTGCGGCAAAAGTCGTCGCCAACTTCCTGTTGTCACCTGAAGCACAACTGCGTAAAGCGGATCCCGCTGTCTGGGGCGATCCTTCGGTTCTCGATCCGCAAAAACTACCTGCCGGGCAGCGTGAAACATTGCAATCAAGAATGCCGCAGAATCTGCCGCCGGTACTGGCGGAACCGCATGCTGGTTGGGTAAATGCGCTGGAACAAGAATGGCTACGCCGTTACGGTACGCATTAATTTTTTTGCTGTGGGTGGTGATGGCGGTGATTTACGCACCGCTGGTTCCGTCGGCTTTCACGCTGATAACACCTGCCATGTCGCTGACGCACTGGCAGATGTTATTTGCCGATCCGCAGCTACCACAGGCATTACTGGCAACGCTGGTGTCGACAACCATCGCGGCGGTCGGCGCTTTGTTTATTGCCCTGCTGGTGATAGTAGCGCTATGGCCTGGGCCGAAATGGCAGCGTATGTGCGCCCGTCTGCCGTGGCTACTCGCCATCCCCCACGTGGCTTTTGCCACCAGCGCCCTGCTGCTGTTTGCTGACGGCGGCCTGGTTTATCAGTTTTTCCCTTTTCTCATTCCGCCGATGGACAAATTGGGTATCGGTCTGGGCCTCACCCTTGCGGTGAAAGAAAGCGCATTTCTGCTGTGGATCTTATCGGCAGCACTGAGTGAAAAACGCCTGGTGCAGCAAGTTATTGTACTGGATTCGCTGGGCTACAGCCGCTGGCAATGTCTGAACTGGTTGTTGTTGCCCTTCGTCGCGCCTGCGCTGGCAATGGCGATGCTGGCGATTGTCGCCTGGTCGCTTTCGGTCGTGGATGTAGCGATTATTCTTGGGCCTGGTAATCCACCGACGCTGGCGGTAATTAGCTGGCAGTGGTTAACCCAGGGCGACGCCGATCAACAAACGAAAGGCGCACTTGCCAGCCTGCTGCTGATGCTGTTACTCGCCGCCTACGTTTTGCTTGGTTATCTGTTATGGCGCGCCTGGCGATGCACGCTCCCCCGGGAAGATGGCATTCGCATGCCATCCACGCCTTTATTGCCAGGGAAGATGCTGGCGAAGTTGTTACCCTTAACTGGCGTGCTGTGTGTGATTCTGCTGGCGATCCTCGCGGATCAATCAACGATCAATCACGAGGCGCTGCTCAATAGCCTGACAATGGGACTGGTGGCGACACTCATCGCTTTGGTTCTGTTGCTGCTGTGGCTGGAATGGGGGCCACAACGTCGCCAGTTGTGGCTATGGTTGCCCATCTTATTACCCGCCTTGCCACTGGTGGCAGGCCAGTACACGCTGGTGCTATGGCTCAACCTGGATGGTAGCTGGACGGCGGTGGTGTGGGGGCATCTGCTGTGGGTAATTCCGTGGATGCTGTTTATCCTGCAACCCGCCTGGCAGCGCATTGATTCACGGTTAATTTTGATTGCGCAAACACTGGGCTGGTCGCGTGTCAAAATCTTCTTTTACGTGAAATGTCCGCTGATGTTACGCCCTGCGCTGATTGCCTTCGCTGTCGGATTTTCAGTCAGTATTGCGCAGTATATGCCAACGCTGTGGCTGGGAGCCGGACGTTTCTCGACGCTCACCACCGAAGCGGTGGCACTAAGCAGCGGCGGCAGCAACGGTATTCTCGCCGCCCAGGCTTTATGGCAACTGCTATTGCCGCTTATTATTTTTGCCCTGACCGCGTTAGTCGCAAAATGGGTAGGTTATGTCAGACAAGGACTCCGCTAATGCTCTGCGTGAAAAATGTTTCGCTGCGTTTACCAGAAAGCCGCTTGCTGACAAACGTTAACTTTACAGTCAATAAAGGTGACATTGTCACGTTAATGGGTCCCTCAGGCTGCGGTAAATCTACGCTGTTTTCATGGATGATTGGTGCGCTGGCCGGGCAATTTTCTTGTACAGGTGAGCTATGGCTCAATGATCAACGTATCGATACCCTGCCCACCGCCCGGCGTCAGATTGGCATTCTTTTCCAGGATGCACTGTTATTTGACCAGTTCAGCGTCGGACAAAATTTACTGCTGGCGCTACCGTCGACGCTCAAGGGGACTGACAGGCGCAATGCCGTGAAAGACGCGCTTGAGCGAGCGGGACTGGCTGAAACTTATCACCAGGATCCTGCGACATTATCAGGCGGTCAGCGAGCGCGGGTGGCCCTGCTGCGCGCCCTTCTCGCACAGCCAAAGGCATTATTGCTTGATGAACCGTTCAGCCGTCTTGACGTAGCTCTGCGCGATAATTTTCGTCAGTGGGTATTCAATGAAGTTCGCGAGCTGGCGATCCCCGTCGTTCAGGTAACCCACGATCTTCAGGATGTTCCTGCCGATAGTCCCGTTATGGATATGACGCAGTGGTCAGAAAATTACAACAAACTGCGATAACGCAAAGTTTTTCCCGATGTGTCAGTTCAGAATGGCGCACTCAAAACTACAATGTCGGGATTTTCGATGAAACGTGTTTCTCAAATGACCGCGCTGGCAATGGCTTTAGGGCTGGCTTGCGCTTCTTCGTGGGCCGCTGAACTGGCGAAGCCTCTTACACTTGACCAGCTTCAACAACAAAATGGCAAAGCGATTGATACTCGCCCCAGCGCGTTTTATAACGGCTGGCCACAAACCCTAAATGGCCCTTCCGGTCATGAACCTGCCGCCTTAAACCTTTCTGCAAGCTGGCTCGACAAAATGAGCACTGAGCAGCTCAACAAGTGGATCAAGCTACATAACCTGAAAACGGATGCCCCGGTGGCGCTGTACGGTAATGACAAAGATGTCGATGCCGTCAAAACGCGACTACAAAAAGCAGGCTTTACGCATATCTCTATCTTGAGTGATGCACTAAGCGAACCTTCCCGACTGCAAAAACTGCCTCACTTTGAACAGCTGGTATATCCGCAGTGGCTGCATGACCTGCAACAAGGTAAAGAAGTTACGGCGAAACCTGCGGGTGACTGGAAAGTGATCGAAGCGGCCTGGGGCGCACCTAAGCTTTACCTTATCAGCCATATTCCCGGCGCTGACTACATCGATACCAACGAAGTGGAAAGCGAACCACTGTGGAATAAAGTCTCTGACGAACAGCTTAAAGCAATGCTGGCGAAGCACGGCATTCGTCATGACACCACGGTCATTCTGTACGGGCGTGATGTTTACGCCGCAGCGCGCGTGGCGCAAATTATGCTCTACGCTGGCGTGAAAGATGTCCGCCTTCTGGACGGCGGTTGGCAAACCTGGTCCGACGCAGGTCTGCCCGTTGAGCGCGGTACGCCACCGAAAGTGAAAGCGGAACCAGACTTCGGCGTGAAGATCCCGGCGCAACCACAACTGATGCTTGATATGGAGCAGGCTCGCGGGCTGCTGCATCGCCGGGATGCATCGCTGGTGAGCATTCGTTCGTGGCCAGAATTTATCGGTACGACCAGCGGTTACAGCTACATTAAACCAAAAGGTGAAATAGCCGGGGCACGTTGGGGACACGCAGGCAGCGACTCGACCCATATGGAAGATTTCCATAACCCAGATGGCACCATGCGCAGCGCCGATGATATTGCCGCTATGTGGAAAGCGTGGAATATCAAACCAGATCAGCAAGTTTCATTCTACTGCGGCACCGGCTGGCGCGCGTCTGAAACCTTTATGTACGCACGCGCCATGGGCTGGAATAACGTCTCCGTTTATGACGGTGGCTGGTACGAATGGAGCAGCGATCCAAAAAATCCGGTAGCAACCGGTGAACGCGGCCCGGACAGTAGCCAATAACACGGCAATTACTGACGCTGAAGCGACTTCAGCGTCAGATATCCACTCCAAATCCGCGTAAATGTTGTCATCCAACAAAGCGCGCCAAATATCCATGCAAACCACGGGAAATATTCCGGAAAGAGACAACTTAAAACAAATAGCAAAATCGTCTCGCTGCCTTCTGTTAACCCGCCCAGATAGTAAAACGATTTGTGCGCATAACCGGGATTATCAATCTGATGTTTCGCCGCCAGTGCAGCAAATGCGAGAAAACTGCTGCCCGTGCCGATAAACGCAAACAGCAGCCAGCCGCCCGCCAGCGCATTTTGTTCCGGTGCGGCGAGAATAAACCCGAACGGTACCAGCGCGTAAAAAAGAAAATCCAACGAAATATCGAGAAAGCCCCCCGCGTCGGTTAACCCTCTGCGCCGCGCCAGCGCACCGTCCAGACCATCAAGCAACCTGTTCAGTAAAATGGCAATCAGCGCCGCCAAATACCAGTCCAGTGCCAGAAACGGCAGTGCCAGCACGCCGATGGCAAATCCCACTAACGTTAAACCATCAGGTGTAATGCCAGGTTTATCCAGAACCCGCACGCACTGATGCAACAAAGGCTTAATTCGGGGATGAAGATGGCGGTCTAACACGGGTACTCCTTAAGAAATAAAACCCTTCAGCTCGGGCAACACTGCGGATATTATGGCATTTTTCCTGTATTCGACCGTGTGTAATTTATGGAAATGATTGATGTTGTTGCCGCCATTATCGAACGGGATGGCAAAATTTTAATCGCGCAACGCCCAGCGCATAGCGATCAAGCGGGATTATGGGAATTTGCTGGTGGTAAAGTCGAACCAGGGGAAAGCCAGCCGCAGGCGCTGATACGCGAGCTGCGTGAAGAGCTCGGTATCGATGCTATCATCGGGAAATATGTAGCCAGCCACCAGCGGGAAGTTTCAGGGCGTATTATCAATCTTCATGCCTGGCACGTACCCGACTTCCACGGGACGTTACAGGCACATGAGCATCAGGCTTTGGTCTGGTGCTCACCTGAAGAGGCGATGCAATATCCGCTGGCCCCTGCTGACATTCCACTATTAAAGGCGTTTATGGCTTTACGCGCCGCCAGACCAGCGGATTAGTGCTAATGGTTTTATCATCCCGCTGGCATTGCAACAGTATTCCCTCTGCTTTAATCACTGCCCCTTCAGAATAGTTTTGATCCTGATAAACGCAGCACTGGTTACAGGGCTGCGCCGACTGCCCACCAGAACTAAACACTTCCGGCGGCACATTTACCTGCACATCCGGACGATAATGCTGATTAGCCAGCGCAAAAAACGGGAATACCAACGCTACAGCGAGCAATGCTCGATTCACAGGAAACTCCTTATATTTCGTTGTCTCTGCCACTGATAACGGTAACCTGGCGGGAAAACTTTAGCGTCTGGTTGCCGGATGCGGCGTGAATGCCTTATCCACCAAATGTCCCCATTTTGGTAGGCCGAAGAAGATGTATCCGACATTAGGCGGCGTTTATAAATTCCTCACATTATTAATTTGCTTTCCGGTGCCATTTTTTACTTGCTTACCGTCACATTCTTGATGGTATAGTCGAAAACTGCAAAACAAACAACATACGCACAATCGTCTTAATATATAAGGGTTTTATATCTATGGATCAGACATATTCTCTGGAGTCATTCCTCAACCATGTACAAAAGCGCGACCCGAATCAAACCGAGTTCGCGCAGGCCGTTCGTGAAGTAATGACCACACTCTGGCCTTTTCTTGAACAAAATCCCCAATATCGCCAGATGTCGTTACTGGAGCGCCTGGTTGAACCGGAGCGCGTGATCCAGTTTCGCGTGGTATGGGTTGACGATCGCAACCAGGTGCAGGTCAACCGCGCATGGCGCGTGCAGTTCAGCTCCGCCATCGGCCCGTACAAAGGCGGTATGCGATTCCATCCCTCAGTTAACCTCTCCATTCTTAAATTCCTTGGCTTCGAGCAAACCTTCAAAAATGCCCTGACTACCCTGCCGATGGGCGGTGGTAAAGGCGGCAGCGATTTCGACCCGAAAGGGAAAAGCGAAGGCGAAGTGATGCGTTTCTGCCAGGCACTGATGACCGAACTGTATCGCCACCTGGGCGCGGATACCGACGTTCCGGCAGGTGATATCGGCGTTGGTGGTCGTGAAGTGGGCTTTATGGCAGGGATGATGAAAAAGCTGTCTAACAATACCGCCTGCGTCTTCACCGGTAAGGGTCTTTCTTTTGGCGGCAGTCTTATTCGCCCGGAAGCCACCGGTTACGGTCTGGTTTATTTCACAGAAGCGATGCTGAAACGCCACGGTATGGGTTTTGAAGGAATGCGCGTTTCCGTTTCTGGCTCCGGCAACGTCGCCCAGTACGCTATCGAAAAAGCGATGGAATTTGGCGCTCGCGTGGTCACGGCATCAGACTCCAGCGGCACAGTGGTTGATGAAAGCGGATTCACAAAAGAGAAACTGGCGCGTCTTATCGAAATCAAAGCCAGCCGCGATGGTCGAGTGGCAGATTACGCCAAAGAATTTGGCCTGGTCTATCTCGAAGGCCAACAGCCGTGGTCCGTGCCGGTTGATATCGCCCTGCCTTGCGCCACCCAGAACGAACTGGATGTAGACGCTGCGCATCAGCTTATCGCCAATGGCGTTAAAGCCGTCGCCGAAGGGGCAAATATGCCAACCACCATCGAAGCGACTGAACTGTTCCAGCAGGCAGGCGTACTGTTTGCTCCGGGTAAAGCGGCTAATGCTGGCGGTGTAGCAACATCGGGCCTGGAAATGGCGCAAAACGCTGCGCGTCTGGGCTGGAAAGCCGAGAAAGTTGACGCCCGTTTGCATCACATCATGCTGGATATCCACCATGCCTGTGTTGAGCATGGTGGTGAAGGTGAGCAAACCAACTACGTACAGGGCGCGAACATTGCCGGTTTTGTGAAGGTTGCCGATGCGATGCTGGCGCAAGGTGTGATTTAAATCATTAGCGCCGCATCAGGCATCTGCCGGATGCGGCGTGAACGCCTTATCCGGCCTACGAAAGGTGCTGTATCAGTGAGTTGGGATTCAGGCATCCGACCTTTATGTTATCACTCCACTGCCCGCTTCATCTGCTGGCGGACTTTTTTTCGCACTACGTTTACGCGGAGCAGCCTTTTTCTTATCAGCACTGCCACCACTGCCCGGAGCCACTATGCCGCGAAACTGCCGCACCGGCGTACGTTTGGCTTGATCAATTAGCTGATATAGCGTCCCCACCAGCGGCTGCATAAAGTCCTGGTAGCGACACTGCTTTTCGCTGATTTGCGTCAGCACCGATTCCCAGTGTGCGGTCATGTCCGGTCGCGTAGCCATTTCTGGCAGCGAATGGAATAACGCTTTTCCGGCGTCGGTGGAGTGGATATAGCGCCCTTTTTTGCTCAGGAAACCACGCTTGAACAACAGTTCAATAATCCCTGCTCGGGTCGCTTCTGTCCCCAGACCATCGGTCGCACGAAGGATCTTTTTCAGATCTTTATCCTGAACAAAGCGCGCAATCCCGGTCATCGCGGAGAGCAAGGTCGCATCGGTGAAATGACGTGGCGGCTGGGTTTGCCGCTCTACCACTTCACCTTTTTCACACAGCAACTCATCGCCTTTCGCGACTACAGGCAGTGGTGTGCCGTCGTTTTCTTCATCGCGCTCTTTGCTGCCTAACAGCGTGCGCCAGCCTGCTTCGGCAAGAAAACGGGCTTTAGCGACAAATTTGCCTTTGGCTATTTCCAGTTCGATAACACACTTGCGGAACACCGCATCCGGGCAGAACTGCATCAGGTATTGACGAGCAATCAGGTTATAGACCTTCGATTCGTTCTCCGTCAGGTTGATGGCAGAACTACGCGCGGTCGGGATAATGGCGTGGTGAGCATCGACCTTTTTGTCATCCCAGCAGCGGTTGCGTAAATTCGGGTCAACCACCGGCTGCGGCAATAGTCCCGGCGCATGAACGCTGATGGCATTCATCACCGCGTGGCGTCCGGCAAAATGTTCTTCTGGCAAATAACGACAATCGGAACGCGGATAAGTGATTAGCTTGTGCGTTTCGTATAGCTTCTGGCAGATATCAAGCACGTTCTGCGCACTCAGACCAAAGCGTTTTGCCGCTTCAATCTGCAACGCCGAAAGCGAAAACGGCAGCGGCGCGGATTCTGATTCCCGTTTATCGTTATAGCTGGTGACAATAGCCGGTTGACCGCTGATGCGGTTAACCACATGCTCCGCCAGCGGGCGATGCAATAAGCGCCCTTCTTCATCCTGGTACGGCTCGCACGCTTCACTCGGCTGCCAGATGGCAGTAAATCGTTCATCGGAAGGCGTCACGATGTGCGCTTTGACTTCAAAGAAATCTTTTGCCACGAAGTTTTCTATTTCTTCATCGCGCCGCACCACCAGCCCAAGAACGGGAGTCTGTACGCGCCCAACAGAAAGCACACCCTGATAGCCAGCATTGCGACCGAGAATGGTATACGCGCGGGTCATATTGATACCGTATAGCCAATCGGCACGCGCTCGCGCCAGTGCAGAAACGCATAGCGGTACAAACTCGCTATTGGAGCGAAGACGATCAATCGCCCGCTCAACCGCCTGCGGGTTCAGGTCGTTGATCAAGCAACGCTGAACTTGCTGGCGCTTTTCCGGTGCCAGTTGCAGGTAGTCCAGCACTTCATCCACCAGCAATTGCCCTTCACGATCCGGGTCACCGGCATGAACAATTTCGCTGGCTTCATGCAGAAAGCGTTTAATGACGTTAAGTTGTTTGGTTACGGAGGGGCGCGGTTGCAGTTGCCACTTTTCCGGGACAATCGGCAAATCCGCCAGATTCCAGCGCGCATAGCGGCTGTCGTAGACGTCTGGCTGCGCCTGCTCAAGCAGGTGACCGATACACCAGGTCACCACCTGACCATTGCCGCACTCGATAAAGCCATCGCCTTTACGGTGCGGTTTGGGCAGGACATCAGCAATAGCGCGTGCCAGACTCGGTTTTTCGGCTATAAACAACCGCATTGAATTAACGGATCTCAACCATGGCACGACCGCCACGCGCAGGCACCAGCTCGCCAATCGCCGTCAGTTCAATGCCAAACTCGGCTGCGGTAGCTTTGACTTCATTTTCGGCTTCCGGCATAACCGCCAGCAGCAGGCCACCTGAAGTTTGCGGATCGCACAACAGATCGCGTACTTCACGCGGCATTTCGCCCATCAAATGTCCGTAGCTGGCAAAGTTGCGTTCGGTGCCGCCCGGCACAGCGCCCAGTTTAATGTACTCTTCCACGCCCGGCAGTTTCGGGATCGCTTCATAGTCGACGCGAGCCTGCACGCCTGCCCCCTGGCACATTTCGCTCAAATGGCCCAGCAGACCAAAACCGGTGACGTCGGTCATCGCTTTTACGCCTTCAATGTTGGCAAATGACGCACCTGCGATATTCATCCGGCACATCACTTCCGTCGCCAGCCCCTGATGCTCTGGTTTGAGCAGTGATTTTTTCTCAGCCGTGGTGAGAACGCCAATCCCCAGAGGTTTCGTCAGGAACAGTTTGCATCCGGCTTGTGCGGTACTGTTTTTCTTCACTCGCTCGGTCGGTACGATCCCCGTAACCGCCAGACCAAAAATCGGCTCCGGCGCATCGATGGAGTGACCACCTGCCAGCGCAATCCCCGCCTGACGGCACGCATAGCGGCCACCTTCGGTCACTTCGCGGGCAATTTCCGGGGAAAGTTTATTAATCGGCCAGCCAAGGATCGCAATGGCCATAATCGGTTTGCCGCCCATCGCGAAGATATCGCTGATGGCGTTAGTCGCCGCAATGCGACCAAAATCGAAAGGATTATCAACGATCGGCATAAAGAAATCGGTGGTGCTGATGACACTGGTGCCATTACCAAGATCGTATACTGCCGCATCGTCGCGGGTTTCGTTTCCCACGAGCAAATTCGGATCAACAAACTTCGCCTGCTCGCTGTGCAGAATGGTTTCCAACACTTTTGGGGAAATTTTACAGCCGCAACCTGCTCCGTGGCTGTATTGGGTCAAACGAATCGAGTTCTCGCTCATGGACATCTCCTGTCAATGCAATCCGGGTATGGTAACCTTCATTCCGTGAAGTGATAAGTGAGAGTGTCTGAATTCCTGCGCCTTTGCTCATAATCCAGACAGTTTTGCGAAAATTATCAAAAATAAGTCACAAACGGCGTCGGATCCGGAACGTTAATCGACGTTGACGCTTTCAATTGCGGCGTGCCGAGATAGAGAAAGCCGACAATTTTATCCTGCTCCCGACAACCGAACGCCTCGCGCACCACCGGACTTTCGGTTAACCCGCCACTACGCCAGATGCCGCCAAAGCCCTGGGCAACCGCCGCCATTTGCATCGCCATAACCGCGCAACCCGCAGACATCTCCTGCTCCCAACGCGGGACTTTATGATTTTCTTCACATTTCGCCACCACGGTGATGATGAGCGGCGCACGGAATGGGGCATTACGGGCTTTGTCGATAGCTTTATCATCACTATCCGCAGCAATTGCCCCCTGTTGCAGCACGGTACTGAAACGTTCGCGGCCTTCCCCTTCAATCACAAAAAAATGCCACGGTTGCATGGACTTATGGTCCGGTGCACGCATTCCGGCACGCAGGATATTTTGCAGTTGTTCGCCAGTCGGCGCAGGTTCAGCCAGACGTGAGGCGCTTCGGCGGTTGATCAATAGTTCGAGTGCATCCATTTGATTAACTCCTGTCATGATGTTTATTCACAAAATTAACACGAGAGTGGATTTTGTTACAGCACAGTCCGCGATTCCTGCTGACAAGTGCCGGTTGGGTCATTACGATAACCACATCTATTGCACCTGCAACAGGTGTGACCTTTAGTCTGGGAGAATACATGCGAACCCTTTGGCGATTTATTGCCGGATTTTTTAAATGGACGTGGCGTCTGCTCAATTTTGTCCGTGAAATGGTACTTAACCTGTTCTTTATTTTCCTCGTGCTGGTTGGCGTGGGGATCTGGATGCAGGTCAGTAGTAGCGATACCAAAGAAACCGCCGGTCGTGGCGCATTACTGCTCGATATTTCAGGCGTGATCGTCGATAAGCCCGACAGTTCGCAGCGGTTTAGTAAGTTAAGCCGCCAGCTGCTTGGCGCCAGTTCCGATCGTCTGCAGGAAAATTCGCTGTTTGATATCGTGAACACGATTCGCCAGGCTAAAGATGACCGGAATATCACCGGTATCGTGATGGATCTGAAAAACTTTGCGGGCGGCGATCAACCTTCCATGCAATATATTGGTAAGGCTCTGAAAGAGTTTCGTGACAGCGGTAAACCGGTTTATGCCATTGGTGAGAACTATAGCCAGGGGCAATATTACCTCGCCAGTTTCGCCAACAAAATTTGGCTGTCCCCGCAAGGCGTGGTTGATCTGCACGGTTTTGCCACCAACGGTCTGTACTACAAATCGTTGCTGGATAAGCTGAAAGTTTCCACCCATGTGTTCCGCGTGGGTACGTATAAATCTGCCGTTGAACCGTTTATTCGTGATGATATGTCCCCGGCGGCTCGCGAAGCCGATAGCCGTTGGATTGGCGAACTGTGGCAAAACTATCTCAACACCGTTGCCGCTAACCGCCAGATCTCTGCCCAGCAGGTATTCCCTGGGGCGCAAGGGCTACTTGCTGGCTTAACCGAAACGGGCGGCGATACTGCGAAGTACGCGCTGGACAACAAACTGGTCGACGCGCTGGCAACGAATGCCGAAATTGAAAAAGCCCTGACCAAAGAGTTTGGCTGGAGCAAGGCTGATAAAAATTATCGCGCCATCAGTTATTACGATTACGCACTGAAAACTCCGGCAGATACCGGCGACAGCATCGGTGTCGTCTTCGCTAATGGCGCGATTATGGATGGCGAAGAAACTCAGGGGAATGTTGGCGGCGATACGACTGCGGCACAAATCCGTGACGCTCGCCTTGATCCGAAAGTGAAAGCGATCGTTCTGCGCGTAAACAGCCCTGGCGGAAGCGTAACGGCTTCTGAAGTGATTCGCTCTGAACTGGCAGCTGCCAGAGCCGCTGGCAAGCCTGTGGTTGTGTCAATGGGCGGTATGGCAGCATCCGGTGGTTACTGGATCTCCACGCCGGCCAATTACATTGTGGCTAACCCGAGCACCCTGACCGGTTCTATCGGGATCTTCGGCGTGATCACCACTGTAGAAAACAGCCTTGATTCGATTGGTGTACATACCGATGGCGTGTCTACATCACCATTGGCAGATGTTTCCATCACTAAATCACTGCCGCCAGAAGTGCAGCAGATGATGCAATTGAGCATTGAGAACGGCTATAAACGCTTTATCACGCTGGTTGCTGATTCGCGTAATTCGACGCCAGAGCAGATTGATAAAATCGCCCAGGGTCATGTCTGGACCGGTCAGGATGCAAAAGCGAATGGGCTGGTCGATAGTCTCGGTGATTTCGATGATGCGGTTGCCAAAGCGGCTGAACTGGCAAAACTGAAACAATGGCATCTGGAATATTACGTCGATGAACCGACCTTCTTCGACAAGGTGATGGACAATATGTCAGGTTCAGTACGGGCAATGCTGCCAGATACGCTCCAGGCCATGCTGCCTGCGCCGCTGGCCTCGGTCGCTTCAACCGTTAAAAGCGAAAGCGACAAGCTGGCGGCCTTTAACGATCCGCAAAACCGTTACGCGTTTTGCCTGACCTGCGCCAACGTGCGTTAATTCCTGCAAATATGTGGCCGATATGCTGTCGGCCACACTCCTGAACCGGACTGTCTTTCACTCCCTCTCTCCACTACATTCCCTTGCTCATTTAGCATCTGTTATGGAGTCATCAGTGAATAAGGCACCCTCTTTAATTGCCGCTATTGTCCTCGGACTGGGGATCAGCGCCTGTGGTTATTTTGTTGGCGATGGTGTTAAACATCTAAAAACCAACAACCGTTATGTGAACGTGCGGGGGCTTTCAGAAAAAGAAGTTCGCGCAGATACGGCTGAATTAACAATTGCTATCAACTTTAAGGGTAATGTTCCTGGCGAACTGTTCCCGAAACTTGAAGATGCGCAGAAAAAGATTGTTGCCGAATTCCACGCTCAGGGGATTAACGACAAAGAGATCAACGTGGGTCAATGGACAAGTAAGCGAACGGATGCCTTTTACCTCAAAGATGATCCGACGATGCCACGCTATAACGCTGACGGGTCTGTTACGATAAAAACGCATAACGTTGCTGCCGTCGAAAAAGTCGTCGCTAAATTAAACGACCTGCAAATCGCCACAGATGGCGCGATCGCTGATAGCAAAATCGCCTACCGCTTTAATGGTATTGGCGCAGTTCGCGCGGAGATGATTGCTGCCGCAACGAAAGACGCACGTAACGCAGCATTACAGTTTGCGACGGATTCAGGTAGCCAGGTGGGGTCCATTAGCGATGCGTCACAAGGCGTGTTCCAGATTTTCGCCAGTGGCAGTGATGAAGATGATCCCTCGGCGATAAACAAAACGGTGCGTGTAGTCACGACCGTAACCTATGCGTTGCAGGATTAACCATTTTTCTCCGGCGGAACGCTAATCCCTCTGTTCCGCCGGGCTTTTCTCATATCCACAGAGTATCCAGGTGCGCTTGCTGCCCCTCACGTATATACTTTTGCTCTTTCGGTATCATTCATATCAATATCATGCAAAAGAAATCAATTTACGTTGCCTACACGGGCGGGACCATCGGGATGCAGCGTTCCGAGCAGGGATATATTCCGGTGTCGGGCCATCTACAACGCCAGCTGGCGCTGATGCCAGAGTTCCATCGCCCGGAGATGCCGGATTTCACCATTCATGAATACACGCCGCTGATGGATTCTTCTGATATGACGCCAGAGGACTGGCAGCATATTGCTGAAGATATTAAAGCGCACTATGACGAGTACGATGGTTTTGTCATTCTGCACGGCACCGACACGATGGCGTATACCGCCTCTGCGCTGTCGTTCATGCTGGAGAACCTCGGAAAACCGGTTATTGTGACAGGGTCACAAATCCCATTAGCCGAGTTACGCTCTGACGGACAAATCAATTTGCTGAATGCGTTGTACGTTGCGGCGAACTATCCCATCAACGAAGTCACACTCTTTTTTAATAATCGCCTGTATCGCGGCAACCGCACCACCAAAGCCCATGCCGATGGTTTTGATGCCTTCGCGTCACCAAACCTTCCACCGTTACTGGAAGCGGGTATTCATATTCGCCGTTTAAATACACCGCCCGCCCCACACGGCACTGGTGAGCTGATCGTTCATCCGATTACACCACAGCCGATCGGCGTAGTGACGATTTATCCGGGGATTTCTGCCGACGTCGTACGTAACTTCCTGCGTCAACCGGTTAAGGCGTTGATTCTGCGCTCTTATGGCGTGGGTAATGCGCCGCAAAACAAAGCATTCCTGCAAGAATTACAAGAAGCCAGCGATCGCGGAATTGTGGTGGTTAACCTGACACAATGCATGTCCGGTAAAGTCAATATGGGCGGTTATGCCACCGGTAACGCCCTCGCCCATGCCGGTGTTATTGGCGGTGCGGATATGACCGTAGAAGCCACGCTAACCAAACTGCACTACCTGCTCAGCCAGGGACTGGATACCGAAACCATTCGCAAGGCCATGAGCCAAAACCTGCGCGGCGAACTGACGCCGGATGATTAAGGAGACTGTAATGCCCCAACGCGCTCTGTTACTGGTCGATTTACAAAATGATTTCTGCGCTGGCGGTGCGCTGGCTGTTGCCGAAGGCGATAGCACGGTTGATGTTGCTAATGCCCTGATAAGTTGGTGCAAAGCACGCGGTGAAGCGGTCGTCGCCAGTCAGGACTGGCATCCGGCCAATCACGGCAGCTTCGCCAGCCAGCAAGGTGTAGAGCCTTATACACAGGGTCAGCTTGATGGCCTACCGCAAACCTTCTGGCCCGATCACTGTGTGCAACACAGCGAAGGTGCAGCGTTGCACTCTCTGCTGGCGCAAAAGTCGATTGATGCCGTGTTTCACAAAGGCGAAAATCCTTTAGTCGACAGTTACAGTGCCTTTTTTGATAACGGGCGGCGGCAGAAAACCGAGCTCGATGGTTGGTTGCGCGACCATGAAATCAATGAACTGATCATTATGGGGCTGGCTACGGACTATTGCGTGAAGTTTACCGTCCTGGACGCGTTGCAGTTAGGTTACAAGGTTAACGTGATTACCGATGGCTGTCGTGGCGTGAATATCCAGCCGCAGGACAGTGCGCACGCGTTTATGGAGATGTCAGTTGCCGGGGCAACATTGTACACGCTGACAGACTGGGAAGAGACGCAGGGATAAAATTAGTCAGATCCATCTCTGGCCTACAATTCCTTAATTACATCGTAGGCCAGATAAACACGCCAGCTGCGTCTGGCAATTGACACAATCAGCGAAAATTCAATTCACACCAGAAATTCGTTCCAGCGACACCTTTCGCGTTTCGATGCCAAAAATGGAGAGGACCAGCGCACATAACACCAACATGACACCAAGCACCATAAAGACCGTTATCGAACCATAATGCGTTAATAACGCCGCGACGCCATACGGAGTGAAGACCGCGACGATTCGTCCTACTGCATTAACAAATCCCGAGCCGCGCAGGCGTAAATGGGTTGGCCAAAGTTCCGGGATATACACCGCCGACGCGAAACAAACATACATATAAAGAAAGAAGATCATCACCAGGCCATAGCCTAAAATAGCCCATTCTGTAGTTTGTATTGAATATATATATCCCAACACAGCAATAATTATAAGCAAAGACGAGCCAAATAATCGGCGAGGAAAGTGATCAATAACTAACGCAGCAATGAATATTCCAACCGGAGCACCAATCATAATAACAGCGGTCATTAATATCGATTTATCAACATCAATACCAGAATTAACAAATATGGTAGGTATCCATACGGTGATAGTATAAAGCGAAATATTCATTGCAATTAAAACCGTAATCGCGACTAACGTGCGCCGCAACATCTCGCCTTTAAATAGCAACCAAAAAGTACCACTGATTTCATGACTCCGACTTTCGCTTTGCCTCAAAGCAAGTGGTGGTAGATGAATACCCTTCTCTTTTTCGATTTGCTGCTCTACTTCACGAAGTTGCCTTTCTGCTCCCGGTAATTGTCCAATACCCGCCAGCCAACGAGGCGACTCAATAAAATATTTACCAGAGAGTAACCATGCTAATATTATCCCAATACCGCCCAGCAGAAACATTATGCGCCAACTGAAGAAAGCGATAACGACAACGCCAATCGCCGCTGACAACATGGGCGACCAGTTGCCGACAAATGAGAGTCGCGCGGACCATTTTCCACGAACCAGAGCGGGAATAAACTCAGTAAATGAAGCATAGCCAACCATAATCAGCGCCCCCATTCCTGTCCCCATCAGGAAGCGAAAGAAGATGAGCCAGTACATATCAGGGACGAAAGCAGCGCCTGTCGCCGCAATACCGACAATCAGAAGGTTCATGCGGAATGCCCGGCGCCGTCCACAGTAATCACCAATGAATCCACCAGCAAGCGAACCGATGAAATAACCAAACATCAATGCCGACGTAAAAGCAGCATTGAGGAAATTATTTGACCATCCATTGCTTACCAGCTTTGCTAAAACAACATTACCTGAATAACTTAAAAAACCAGTTAATAACAGACTAAAGCTGATTATGCCAAATATACGATAATGAAACCGGGCCAAAGGCAGGCGGTCCAGTCTTGCGCCAATTTGATCATATTGTTCCATTTGGTGCCTCGAATTTTGCTAAAAAAGGTAGCAATTGCGGCAAACTCACTTGCCGCATTTTTATCATCATTTTATTTCACGGGCGCTGGAACAAATAACATTGACAACGTGTGTTTAAGCTACCACACAAGCTGGATATTATTGTCTTTGCAAAACTCTTCCCATTCTGCCCCCGGTGATTTATCAGTTATTATGTAATTAATATGACTAAAGTCAGCTAACTGAACAAAAGCTTTGCGATCAAACTTGGAGTGATCGACTAATAACGCAACTTCTGTCGCCTGGCGGATCATTGTCTTTTTGATTTCAGCTTCAGCTTCGTTCGAGTCCAGTGCGCCGCTGTTAATATCAAGACCTTTACAACTCATTACCATAATATCGACGTGATAACGACTGATGATCTCTTTAGTAATTCGTCCTTGCAGAGAAAGCGTGTTTTTGTTCAGTTCCCCACCGGTTGAAACAACTTTAATTTCTGACTGAGCCAGAACATGAATAGCTTCTGCCGAGTTGGTTAGCAACGTCAGATCACTACGGTCCTGCAACAATTTGAGCAATTCCATAACGGTACTACTGGAATCGGCTGCCATCGTCGTTTTATTGTCGATAAACGGCAGCGCCTTGCGAGCAATAAGCTGCTTCTCTTCATAAAACGACGAAGCTCGCTTATAGAAATGGATATTTTCCGTCAGCATCGCTGTATTTAAAACAGCGCCACCATAAGTTCTGGTCAAAAAGCCTTCATCTTCCAGCTTCTCAAGATCGCGGCGAATAGTTTCTTCGGTTACCTGAAAAATCGAGCTCAAATTCGAAACCGTTACTTTTTTATCGTTGGCAACCATCTGTTTAATTGCCTGAATCCTGTCTTTTGCCGCCACGATTACACCCCTGTCTCTTTTTACATCACATTAGCGCGATTATCGCATAAGCGATGTTTACTTTCAAAATAACCTGTTTGAATCACAGATTTTCATCACAGTTTTCACAGAAACAGAGGTGGATCGTGTGGGGTAGTTAACGCTCCAGGGCCTCTGCCATTTCCCTCATCAATATTGCGTCTGCATCCGATAAGTTGATATTCAGCGCAGCCACATTTTCACGTACCTGTTCAGGCGCAGTTGCTCCGCTAAGAATGGAGATTAAATCGCTCTGTTTTAATATCCACGCCAGCGCCAGAGTAGGAATTGTGCACTGATAACGCGCACAAAGTGGCCGCCACTGTTCAAGCATATCAATCACTTTGAGCATGTTTTCACGCTGGAACCAAACTTTATTTGCCCGTGCGCCGCCTGGAATATAATCGCGAGTGATGGTACCTGTCAGCAGCCCCTGCTCTAACGGTGAATAGACCTGAACCACAATGCCGTTATCCCGACATAGCGGCAGCAGTTCGTTTTCCATTGCCCGATCGAGGATGCTATATTTCGCCTGAATAATATCCAGCTCACCATATCGCAGATATTCGCGTATATGATCAGCTTCGACATTAGCAGCGCCTATCGAACGAATCTTCCCCTCAGCCTTCAGCTCATTAAGTACTGCTACGGTTTCTGCAATCGGCGTAAAACAAGGCGGCACCGACTGCCAGTGCGTCATGTAAATATCGATGTAGTCAATGCCGAGACGTTGCAAGCTGGCATCGACTTCTTCGCGGATAGATTCAGGAGAGAGGTTTTTGTACAACTGACGATCGCCGACTTTGTTGAATAAACTGCCTTCTCGTTCCCAGACAATACCGCATTTCGTTTCGACGACAATTTGTTCGCGAGGCAATTGTTTTAACGCCTGGCCGACAATAACTTCACTATTGCCAAAGTTATATCCTGGCGCAGTATCAATCAGGTTAATACCGCAACGATGAGCTTCAATAATCGTATCAATACAAATTTGCCGATCGAGATCGCCATTCCATGCAGGACCACCGCCAATGGCCCATGTCCCCAACCCCATCCGTGAAAGCGTTATATCCGTTGTGCCTAAAGGTATCATTTTCATTTGCCTTCATTACCCTTCATATTCTTCCAGCAATTGTTCGACCAGCTTTCTGTTTTTCACACCGGTGGTGGCACCAACACTCAGTACCGATATAGCTGCCGTTGCATTGGCAAAGCGCGCGCATTCACGCAGCTCTTTACCTTCCAGCAGTGCCGCAATAAAACCAGAAGCAAAGTTATCGCCCGCGCCAATGGTGTCGATGGCCGTAATTCCCGCTACTGCTGGTACCGTCATCGTCATTTCACCACGCTTGATAAAGCAGCCGTTTTTACCCGTCTTAATTACTACCGTTTTTACACCGCACTCAAGAAAGCAGTCAGCAATTTCATCCAACGTCTCTTTTCCGGTGAGTAATTTTGCCTCGGCAAAATTTGGAAACAGATAATCGACATAACTCAATGCTTCGCGAATATCATCCAGTGTTTCATTCAGACGAGGCTTGATCATATCGGCACAAATGATCATCTGCCGGGCTTTCGCTTGCGTAAAAATTTCAGTTAGCGCTTTACCATCCAATAGTGGACTGTTGAATATACTTGCTAGCGATAATAACTTTGCCTGAGAAAACCGTACAAAGTCGACATCATTAATATTCAATTTCCACAAACTGCCGTTGCGATTAGTGACAAATGTCCGCTCGCCATCCTCCGTTACAAGTCCAACGTTAATAGAGGTATCTACGCTGACGTCCTGTTTCAGGCTTTGAATATCAATATTCTCTTTGCAACAATGGTCGAGAATAAATTGTCCTGCGGCATCTTTACCAATGCGGCTCATTAATGCCGTGCGATGCCCCAGGCGAGAAATAATCGTTGCTTCATTGATTGCGTCGCCTCCCGTGGTCATTGCTATTCTTTCAAGCGGATAAGAATCTACGTCAAAAATTTTTTTACTGACCGGCTGTAATGGAATATCAACGATAGCGCCACCTATACATATAACTTCAAGATTGTCCATTACATTATTCCGCCTTGCCGTCTGAACCAAATAATTTGATTTTTTCTAATGCCCTTTCTTTAACTGATTTACGGACTTCTCGCTCCAGGTGCAAGAAAGGCTGATCCTGATTTTCTTTCACTGCCACCATTGCGGCCTGGCACAGTTCAGTATGAATATTGATTTTCGCTATACCCAATGAAATCGCGGTTTTAATATCAGCATCACTGATCCCCGATGCGCCATGTAAAACCAGCGGAACAGAAACGGCATCGCGCACGCGTTTGACGACCTCAAAGTTCAATTGTGGCTCTGACGTATAAACCCCATGCTGGTTGCCAATGGCGACAGCCAGTGAGTCACAGCCCGTGCGTTCAACAAATTCTGCGGCCTGGTCAGGATCGGTATAGTGATAGCCCGCCAGCGCTTCCTCATAAACGGTTTCATTACCGACATGTCCTAATTCCGCCTCTACCGGAATACCCAGCGGATGGAAGAAATCAACAGCCTCTTTGGTTAAACGAATATTTTCTTCGAAATCAAACGCGGATGCATCGCGCATTAAGGAGTTCATTCCATGAGTCCAGGCGTTATGGATAATTTCCATACTCCGGCCATGATCCCAGTGGGTAATTACCGGTACCGTTGCTTTTTGTGCCATTGATACCATCATATGCGAGAAATCTTCGAATGAGGTATTTCCGACAAATCCCGTACCAAAAGAAATAATAACCGGTGATTTTGCTTCTTCTGCTGCGTCGATAACCCCCATTAACATTTCAGCATTCCATACATTAAAATGGGCAATAGCATAATGTTTATTGGTGGCATCATTTTCCCAAAATCTGATATCTGCTAGCATATTCCGTTCTCCCGTAGTAATTAATCGCTAAGTTTAATAACGCCTTTAATAATGTCGCATTTGTTGTTAACCGACTCTTCAAATGCCTGTTGTACATCCTGGTAATCGTAAATATGCGTTACCATCGATTTCACATCGAATCGCCCTGATGAAATAGCTTCAATCGTGACCGGATAACGGTTGGCATAGCGGAAAACCGTCTGGATGGTGACTTCCCGATTGATTTTGAGAAAGTTGATGGCCGAATCGCCGGGTACTGTGCCGACAATCATAATTTTTCCACCGCGCATCACCAGATAGGGAGCTTGTTTTACCGTTACCGCAGAACCCGCAGTTTCAAAAACAATATCTGCGCCCATGTCTTCGGTAAATTGCTGACAGCACGCAATAGTGTCTTGTTTAGCGCCATTGATGACCATTGCCGCGCCAAGCTGTTCCGCCATTGCCAGACGTTTTTCCAGCACATCAACGACGGCAATTTCTGTTGCCCCGAGGCATTTGCACGCTTGCAACGTCATCAAACCAATACAACCTGCTCCCAGAATAATTATCTTCTTACCCGGTTTAACATCTGCCAGCATGGCGGCGTGCATCCCGACCGCCGCAGGCTCCACCAGCGCCCCTTCCATCGTGTCCATATTGTCGGGCAGTTTGTAAGTAAAGCTCTCCGGATGACACAGATAGTGCGTTAATGCGCCGCGGTAGTTGGGTTGTGTCGCCATAAAATCAACGTCCGGGCAGATGTTATATTTGCCTTCCAGACAGTAACGACAGTGACCGCAAGGAACGCCAGGTTCAATATTTACCCGATCCCCCGGTTTAAATTTGCGCACGCGGCTTCCCACAGCCACAACCGTCCCGGCGCATTCATGACCAAGGCCAATTTCTTGATTTGGGTCTTTAGGCGGAATAAACGGGCCTGATTCAAAACCATGTACATCTGAACCACAAATACCGACATATTCTACTTTAATCAAAACTTCATCTTCTTTAGGCACAGGTATTTCCGCTGAAATAATTTTCATTGTGCCCGGCACCTGCAATATTGCTTTTGAATTTTTCATTTTGAATCCACCAGTATTATTTATTGGCTACTGCATCAATACTTAAACTTTCAACGGAGACACCTTTGGTTTCAATTCCAATGGTGGCGATAGCAATTGCGACAATAATTGAAACCGCCCCCAGAAGAATAAAGACACCCGTTACGCCATAACTACTGAGCAGCACTGCAACGGCATAAGGTGCGGCAATACCACTGATTCGCCCTACCGCATTCGCCAGACCGGAGCCACGGAGTTTGGCCTCTGTCGGCCAGATCTCAGGGACATACACTGCTGAGGCATAGCAAACGTACATATAGACGAAAGTAATCAGGAAGAAACCAATCAACGTTATGAGCAACATACTGGTTTGCAGTGAATAGATATATCCGAGCACCGCAATCAGAATTAATAGCCCAACACCCATTGTTTTGCGCGGAATTTTATCCATCACCAACATAGCAATAAAAATGCCAAACGGCGCGCCAAACATACTCATAGTATTTAAGACAATGGAGTCTTTTAAATTAATTCCCTGGGTCATGAATATCGTTGGCAACCAGTTAATTAACGTGTACTGCACAACGTTCATGGCAATAAGTACACAAGAACCTAAAATAACGCGTCTTAGTAATACTCCCGTCAGTAAGGCAGAATACGGCACCGCTTGTGGCGCTTTACCGTCATCAGTAATAACCACTGGCGGTAAGGGTTTACCCGTCTGGCGTATGACGCCTTCTTCTATACTCCGCATGACTTTCTCGGCTTCCTGATACCGTCCGCGCGATTCCAGCCAGCGCGGGGATTCAGGAAAGTAGCGCCAGGCCAGCGCCGTAGCGATAAGCGACAATATTGCAGGAATAAGCAGTTGTACCCGCCAGTTCCACTCTGCGCTGATCAACGGCGTGAGTCCCATCGCTATCAATGAACAGAGCGGATATGACCAGTTGCCAATAAAGGAAACCCGACTGGACCACGTTCCACGATTTCTACCGGGCATATATTCGGTGAAACCAGCAAACAGTGTAACCAATAAAGCTCCCAACCCAACGCCCATCACAAAACGGCAGGCAATAAGGAAATCCATATTCGGTGAGAAAGCACCGACAACCATCGAGGCAATATGAATGGCCTCATAGAGGATGAACGCGTTTCTGCGTCCGGTTTTGTCTCCGATAATGCCGCCCACCAGCGCACCGAGAAACATTCCGGCAGTCGTAATTGCCGAAAATGTGGCGGTGGTGGAATTATCTGTCCAGCCCAACTCTTTCAGCTGCGCGAGGATCAAGCCACCAACGGCATTACTCCAGCAGACAAGCAAGCCAAACGCGACGATGGCAAACATTGACGAATGCCAGCGGCAATCCGGTAAGCGATCCAGCCGTGCACCACAATGCGGTTTTGTTATCTGTTCCATGCGATAACGTTCCTTCAGGAGAGTAGTTATTCATCAAAGTCGTAAGTCATGATCACTTTGATTGCGGTTTTATCGACCATCGCATCAAACCCTTCGCGCCATTGCGAAAGGCCAATACGATGCGTGATCATCGGTTTGACGTTGATAGCACCGCTGGCTAATAGCCGGATAGCGTTACGCCAGGAGGTGGAGTCATAGGCCATATGTCCAATGATGCTTTTGTTCCAGGCGGTAATGTCATTAATCGAGAAATCAAGAGGTTTGAAGCCCATTCCAACGCGTACCACTTCCCCATTCGGGCGGAGCATTTCGATGGCTTGTTTCAATGCGATATTGGCACCGGAGCATTCAATCACCAGTCCCAAATTGTCTTTGCCACAAATTTGCTGGCAGCGCGCCACCACATCTTCGGTAGAACCATTTACTACTGCCGTTGCCCCCAGTTCTTTTGCAACCGGGAAGCGGACCGCCACATCTTCTTGCAGACCAACGACGACGATATTTACCGCCCCCATAATCCGCGCCATTTGTACGGAAAACAGCCCGAGTGGGCCAGTGCCGATGACGACCACATCCTGACCAGGAAGGAATTTCGATTGCTGCGCGATGGATTTGTAGGCATTACAAATAGGGTCAAGTACGGCTGCGTCCTCATAATCAACACCATCAGGGATTTCCCACAACGCATGACGATGAATTTTGAGAATTTCACCAGGAACCAGACAATATTTGGAAAAACCACCGCCCCAGGTATTGTTATCCAGACCAAGGTTTACTTTTTCTGTACAACACAGAAAATCACCTTGTTCACAGGCCGGACAAACGCCGCAAACGTGACCGCTGTTATCCGACACGACGCGTTGCCCCACTTTCCAGTCTTTGACTTTTTCACCAACCTGCGCAATACAACCTGCGAACTCATGGCCGCGGATAGAGTTAAACTCATCAGAACCGCTATCAACGTTGTAGTGTTTCATGTCTGCGCCACAGATAGCTGCGGCTTTAATTTCAATCACCACATCTTCCGGACCACAAATGGGCTGTGGGACATCAATCATCTTGTAGCCGCCAAAGGCCTTGCCAAACCGAGCCAGTGCTTTCATTGCGTCATCCTTTGTGTTTTGTTTTGCTTAGATGACCATCATACTTACCCACATGATTTTTGAGGTCAACATTAAATCTTCAAAACACAGATAATGATCTGCGATTTACAACTTAGATCACAAATACGCAGAAAACCTGAGAATGGGTTACAGATTGATGGAAGGCGGTACGCAAAAGAGGGAAATTCAGCAGTGATCCCTACTTACGAAAGAAAGGATTCAGGGATGAAAAATTCAGGGGGTTAATACAAACGTGAAGCTCCGGAAAGGTTTAAAGCTACAAACGAAATCGACGAGGGATTGGACAATTAATTTCAGGCAATCCCCTTTATTAATTACCTGTAAAGGGGATAACTCCATCACTTAAACATAGCAATCGGTTTCGCCGTAATACCAAAATCTTCTTTCAGTTGCTGCTTGCTCTTCATCACCATCTGACCGTTGGTGTCGATGGTCATATGCTGCGCGTCGGTATTGTTTCGAGCTTGCCAAAGCATGACCAGTTGCAGGCAGTTCTCTTTTTGTTGTTCGGTCAGCGCAACGCCATCTGGCCATTTTCCCAGTTCAACAGCGGTCGATAAACGCTGATAAACCTCAGGCGTCATGCTGTTGATCATTTCATCAAGATTCATGATTTTTCCGCTCCTGTGGAATAAGTTGCTGAATCGTTTTTTCAACCGTTGATTTCTTCGCCATTTTCACCATCAGTGAAACGTAAAGAGGCTGAGTTAACACAATAACGTTCGCCTGTGGGCTGCGGCCCATCAGGAAAGACATGTCCAAGATGGGCATCACAGTTACCGCAACGAATCTCGATGCGCTGCATTCCATGTGACAAGTCTTTGATATAACGAATTGAATCTTCACTCACCGGTTCGTAAAAGCTCGGCCAGCCACAACCTGAATCATATTTAGACTGGGAGTGAAACAGAGGGGCATCGCAGATCAAACAGTGGTAAAGGCCGTCACGCTTATTGTGCAGTAAACGGCCAGTAAATGGCGGCTCGGTCCCGTGATTCTGTGTCACGTAAAACTGCATCTCGGACAATTTCTTTTTCAGTTCGTCTGCCGAAGGTTTGTTAGCCATTTGCTCACATCTCACTTTAATCACGCTCACATTACGCGACCAATTCTAACAAAACATTAACACCAACTGGCAAAAATTTGTCCTAAACTTGATCTCAGCGAAATGGCAGCGCCCAAATCGTGATGAAAATCACATTTTTATCATAATTGCCCTTTAAAATTCTCGGCGCCGCCCTCATGTGGTTTCAGGCACAAAGGAAGAGTGAGGCAAGTCAGTCGCGTAATGCTTAGGCAGAGGATTGATTTGTCGCAATGATTGACACGATTCCGCTTGACGCTGCGTAAGGTTTTTGTAATTTTACAGGCAACCTTTTATTCACTAACAAATAGCTGGTGGAATATATGACTATCAAAGTAGGTATCAACGGTTTTGGCCGTATCGGTCGCATTGTTTTCCGTGCTGCTCAGAAACGTTCTGACATCGAGATCGTTGCAATCAACGACCTGTTAGACGCTGATTACATGGCATACATGCTGAAATATGACTCCACTCACGGTCGTTTCGACGGCACCGTTGAAGTGAAAGACGGTCATCTGATCGTTAACGGTAAAAAAATCCGTGTTACCGCTGAACGTGATCCGGCTAACCTGAAATGGGACGAAGTTGGTGTTGACGTTGTCGCTGAAGCAACTGGTCTGTTCCTGACTGACGAAACTGCTCGTAAACACATCACCGCTGGTGCGAAAAAAGTGGTTATGACTGGTCCGTCTAAAGACAACACTCCGATGTTCGTTAAAGGCGCTAACTTCGACAAATATGCTGGCCAGGACATCGTTTCCAACGCTTCCTGCACCACCAACTGCCTGGCTCCGCTGGCTAAAGTTATCAACGATAACTTCGGTATCATCGAAGGTCTGATGACCACCGTTCACGCTACCACCGCTACTCAGAAAACCGTTGACGGCCCGTCTCACAAAGACTGGCGCGGCGGCCGTGGCGCTTCTCAGAACATCATCCCGTCCTCTACCGGTGCTGCTAAAGCTGTAGGTAAAGTACTGCCAGAACTGAATGGCAAACTGACTGGTATGGCGTTCCGCGTTCCGACTCCGAACGTATCCGTAGTTGACCTGACCGTTCGTCTGGAAAAAGCTGCAACTTACGAGCAGATCAAAGCTGCCGTTAAAGCTGCTGCTGAAGGCGAAATGAAAGGCGTTCTGGGCTACACCGAAGATGACGTAGTATCTACCGATTTCAACGGCGAAGTTTGCACTTCCGTGTTCGATGCTAAAGCAGGTATCGCTCTGAACGACAACTTCGTGAAACTGGTATCCTGGTACGACAACGAAACCGGTTACTCCAACAAAGTTCTGGACCTGATCGCTCACATCTCCAAATAAGTTGAGATGATACGGTGATCTATAAAGAGCGACTTCGGTCGCTCTTTTTTTTACCTGATGAAATGAAGTTAAAGGACTGCGTCATGATTAAGAAAATTTTTGCCCTTCCGGTCATCGAACAAATTACCCCTGTCCTCTCCCGTCGTAAACTGGATGAACTGGACCTTATTGTGGTCGATCATCCCCAGGTAAAAGCCTCTTTTGCAGTACAGGGCGCTCATCTTCTCTCGTGGAAACCTGCGGCTGAGGAAGAAGTTCTGTGGTTGAGCAACAATACCCCGTTTAAAAATGGTGTCGCCATTCGCGGCGGCGTACCGGTTTGCTGGCCGTGGTTTGGTCCGGCTGCACAACAAGGTCTGCCTGCGCACGGTTTTGCCCGTAACCTGCCGTGGACGCTGAAATCACATAGTGAAGATGCCGATGGCGTGGCGCTGACTTTCGAATTGACACAAAGCGAAGAGACGAAAAAATACTGGCCACACGACTTTACGCTATTAGCGCATTTCCGCGTGGGTAAAACCTGTGAAATCGATCTTGAATCACATGGCGAATTTGAAACCACCTCTGCCCTGCATACCTACTTTAATGTTGGCGATATTGCCGGGGTGAGCGTCAGTGGTCTGGGCGATCGCTACATTGATAAAGTGAATGATGCAAAAGAAGGTGCACTAACTGACGGGGTCCAGACATTCCCGGATCGTACCGACCGCGTGTATCTGAATGCCCAGGATTGCAGTGTGATTAATGACGAGGCGTTAAATCGTATTATCGCCGTAGGCCACCAGCATCATCTGAACGTCGTTGGCTGGAACCCAGGACCGGCGCTTTCTGTCAGCATGGGCGATATGCCGGATGATGGCTACAAAACATTTGTTTGTGTGGAAACAGCTTACGCTTCAGAAACTCAAAAAGTCACCAAAGAGAAACCTTCACATCTGGCGCAATCCATTCGCGTTGCCAAACGTTAATTTGCGTTAGTCACTGTGCCGGATGCATGCATCCGGCCTTGCAGCAAATCACACCATATCCAGCGCAGTTTTTCCTTTTGGTGCCGGGTACGCTTTTTCCAGCATCGCCAGTTCTTCCCCTGAAAGCGTCAATTCCAACACTGCCGCATTTTGTTGGACATGTGCGACAGTTGCCGCTTTCGGAATCGCCATCACGCCCTGATGGCTGATCACCCACGCCAGCAGAACTTGCGCCGCAGTGACATTGTGAGCATGAGCAATTTCGTTGACCACTGCGTTTTTTAGCAAGCCATTACGTAAGCGCCCGGCCTGCGCCAATGGACTGTATGCCATCACTGGCATATGTTGTTGCTGACACCAGGGTAGCAGATCATATTCAATACCGCGCGAGCCGAGATGATAAAGCACCTGATTGGTAGCGCATTGATTTCCCCCTGGCACCTGCCAGAGTTCCTGCATGTCGGCATAATCAAGATTAGAAACGCCCCAGCGACGAATTTTGCCCTGGGCGATCAGTTTTTCCATTGCCGCAACAGTCTCTTCAAACGCGAAACTGCCAGACCAGTGCAATAAGTAGAGATCGAGATAATCGGTATTGAGACGACGTAAACTGGCTTCGCAAGCGTTAATGGCTTTTTGCCCGCCGGCATTCCACGGATAGACTTTGGAGACGAGGAAAACCTTATCACGCAGGCCGGATAATGCTTCACCAACCACCTTTTCGGCACCGCCTTCGGCATACATTTCAGCGGTATCAATGAGAGTTAAACCAAGATCAATGCCCGCACGCAGTGCATCAACTTCGGTTTTACGCTGACTGACCTCTTCGCCCATATACCATGTTCCCTGCCCTATGGCTGGCAGTGAGACATCGCCACTAAATTGAATCGTTTTCTGTTGCATCGCTTCCTCCCAGTTTTTGCACCACCGTAATGCAAAACAGGGCATTACGCCCTGTTTTTATGCACAAAA
Source organism: Escherichia sp. E1130 (assembly GCF_005781065.1). Classification (NCBI taxonomy): domain Bacteria; kingdom Pseudomonadati; phylum Pseudomonadota; class Gammaproteobacteria; order Enterobacterales; family Enterobacteriaceae; genus Escherichia; species Escherichia sp. E1130. Next base: position 175,267 of record NZ_VATL01000009.1, on the reverse strand, counting down.
TGCCCTGGAAAGATGCATTATCAGAATTTGTAGGTGATCCCGGTAGAAATCAGGCCAGTCCAGGATTTATCCACCATCGGGCTGTCGGTAACTTCGTCAGACAGGCGGGTATAGCGCGCGGTGCCATAAACGTTCCAGTCGCCGAGGAAGTTGTAGCTGGCGCTCAGCTCCAGATACGGGCTCCAGCTGTCATTCGGGTTATAGCCACGCAGGCCGCTGCGAGCGGACTCTTTACGCGATACGCCATAATAGTATTCGTTATGGTTTTCGCTGTTCCACTGAACACCGATACCCGGGGTCAGAGTCAGACCACCATTGGTGTAACGGTATAACCAGGCAGTATCCCAGACAATGCCGTTGCTGTTATCCAGGGTATCGCCAGCCAGGGTGGTACGCAGGTAACCATACTGGGTAAAGTGAGCGTAAGACAGACCAGCCATCATGGTGCTCTTACGGTCATCCAGGTGACGCATTTGGTGATCGCCACTGTCTTTGGCTTTGAAGTAGAGCGGCGACCAGTAAGCGGTAATCGAAAGTTTATCCGTTGCATCATTCCACAGGTAGTAACCACCACCTAAGCCACGGAACCAGAAGTTATCGCCTTCGTAGTTGATTACTGGTACTGGGTAAACATCGGTATCGTAATCTTTATAAGGGTGTTCAACGACACCTACGCCTGCGCCCAGGGAAAAATTACCTTCAGCGTGTGCTACGCCTGCAGACGTTGCGATAAGCACTCCAAGTGCCAGAAGTTTGAGTTTGGTCACAATTAATTATTCCTTAAACAAATGTTTAGCGGGCGACAAAGTTTACCCGTCAATACAACGAAACCCAAACTTTTTGCGTTTTCATTTCAAAAGGTAACTGTTTAATTTTCCTGACGCTGATGACGCGGCGCTTACAGCTGAATGAATTTTGCGTTAATGGAGGCATTATTCTTTACATTAGTTATGCAATTTTTATGGATGAGTTGTTGATATGCCATTGAAATTCAGAAAGCCGTGCAGGCAAGTTTCTCAATTGCCATCTACGCTTAATTTTGAAGGTGTATCACCGGGCACGTTGTTCTCATGGTCGGCAGGATGGCATGAGAGTTGCTGTGTTTTAGCAAGAGACGTCGTTCAGTTTACCTCTTCCGGGAGCCTCTACTATTCATATGAACGGCTCTTAACCTGTGCTAAAAAACGAAAGGACGGCATACCATGAATATATTCGATCACTATCGCCAGCGATATGAAGCTGCCAAGGACGAAGAGTTCACACTGCAGGAGTTTCTTACCATTTGTCGGCAAGATCGCAGTGCTTATGCCAACGCGGCAGAGCGGCTATTGATGGCTATTGGTGAGCCTGTCATGGTCGATACAGCCCAGGAGCCCAGACTTTCTCGACTCTTTTCTAACCGGGTCATCGCACGTTATCCGGCATTTGAAGAGTTTTACGGCATGGAAGACGCGATTGAACAGATTGTCTCTTATCTGAAACACGCGGCTCAGGGGCTGGAAGAGAAGAAACAAATCCTGTATCTGCTGGGGCCTGTGGGTGGGGGTAAGTCGTCACTTGCTGAACGACTGAAATCATTAATGCAACGCGTGCCTATTTATGTATTGAGCGCCAACGGTGAGCGAAGCCCGGTTAACGATCATCCGTTCTGTCTGTTCAATCCACAGGAAGATGCGCAGATCCTTGAAAAAGAGTACGGCATTCCACGCCGCTACCTTGGCACCATTATGTCGCCGTGGGCGGCAAAACGTCTGCATGAATTTGGTGGCGACATCACTAAATTCCGCGTGGTCAAAGTGTGGCCGTCTATTCTGCAACAGATTGCCATTGCCAAAACGGAACCGGGCGATGAGAACAACCAGGATATTTCCGCGCTAGTGGGGAAAGTGGATATTCGTAAACTCGAACACCACGCCCAGAACGATCCGGATGCCTACGGCTATTCCGGTGCGCTGTGCCGCGCCAACCAGGGGATCATGGAATTTGTTGAGATGTTCAAAGCACCGATTAAAGTGCTGCATCCCCTGTTAACCGCCACTCAGGAAGGTAACTACAACGGGACGGAAGGTATCTCCGCCCTGCCGTTCAACGGGATTATTCTCGCCCACTCGAACGAATCTGAATGGGTGACTTTCCGTAATAATAAAAACAACGAAGCCTTCCTCGACCGTGTCTATATCGTGAAGGTGCCGTATTGCTTGCGTATTTCCGAAGAGATCAAAATCTACGAGAAATTACTTAATCATAGTGAATTGACCCACGCGCCATGCGCGCCAGGCACGCTGGAAACATTGTCACGTTTTTCCATTCTTTCGCGCCTGAAAGAGCCAGAAAACTCCAGCATTTATTCGAAGATGCGCGTTTATGATGGCGAAAGCCTGAAAGATACCGATCCGAAAGCCAAGTCATATCAGGAATATCGTGATTACGCGGGCGTCGATGAAGGGATGAACGGTCTGTCTACGCGTTTCGCGTTTAAGATCCTCTCCCGCGTGTTCAACTTCGATCACGTGGAAGTGGCGGCTAACCCGGTTCATCTGTTCTACGTTCTTGAACAGCAGATTGAACGCGAGCAGTTCCCGCAAGAACAGGCCGAACGCTATCTGGAGTTCCTGAAAGGCTATCTGATCCCGAAATATGCCGAGTTTATCGGCAAAGAGATTCAGACGGCCTACCTTGAATCCTATTCTGAATATGGGCAGAACATTTTCGACCGTTATGTCACCTATGCGGATTTCTGGATTCAGGATCAGGAGTATCGCGACCCGGATACTGGTCAATTGTTTGATCGCGAGTCGCTGAACGCCGAGCTGGAGAAAATCGAAAAACCAGCGGGGATCAGCAATCCGAAAGATTTCCGTAACGAGATCGTCAACTTTGTACTGCGTGCCAGAGCGAATAACAGTGGGCGCAATCCGAACTGGACCAGTTACGAAAAACTGCGCACGGTCATTGAGAAGAAAATGTTCTCCAATACCGAAGAGTTGTTGCCGGTCATTTCGTTTAACGCCAAAACCTCAACCGACGAGCAGAAGAAACACGACGATTTTGTCGACCGTATGATGGAAAAAGGCTACACCCGTAAACAGGTACGTTTACTGTGCGAATGGTATTTGCGCGTACGTAAATCGTCTTAACAACAACGGCCCGGTGCGCATGCGCCGGGCCTACAACGACAGCGAACCGTGGGCCAGACAGGCGGCAACACAGGCGTAGCATACAGTTGGCAAATGCAGTACGGGGGGCATATGACCTGGTTTATTGACCGGCGTCTGAACGGCAAAAATAAAAGCATGGTGAATCGCCAGCGTTTTTTACGCCGTTATAAAGCGCAAATTAAACAGTCGATCTCCGAGGCCATTAATAAGCGTTCGGTGACCGATGTCGACAGCGGCGAGTCCGTTTCCATTCCAACGGAAGATATCAGCGAACCAATGTTTCATCAGGGGCGTGGCGGCTTGCGCCATCGCGTTCATCCGGGCAACGACCATTTCGTACAGAACGACCGTATTGAGCGGCCTCAAGGCGGCGGCGGTGGTTCTGGTAGCGGTCAGGGCCAGGCCAGCCAGGACGGTGAAGGTCAGGATGAATTCGTCTTTCAGATTTCGAAAGATGAGTATCTCGATCTGCTGTTTGAAGATTTGGCTTTACCAAATCTGAAACAAAACCAGCAACGCCAGTTGACCGAATTTAAAACGCATCGCGCGGGTTATACCGCTAACGGCGTTCCGGCCAATATTAGCGTGGTACGCTCATTGCAAAATTCGCTGGCGCGACGTACCGCGATGACCGCGGGCAAGCGGCGGGAACTGCACGCGCTGGAAGAAGATTTAGCGATAATCAGCAACACTGAACCTGCGCAACTGCTGGAAGAGGAACGCTTGCGCAAAGAAATTGCCGAACTGCGAGCTAAAATTGAACGTGTTCCTTTCATCGACACTTTCGATTTACGCTACAAAAATTATGAGAAACGGCCCGATCCCTCCAGCCAGGCAGTAATGTTCTGCCTGATGGACGTTTCTGGCTCGATGGATCAGTCCACCAAAGATATGGCCAAACGTTTTTACATTCTTCTGTATCTGTTCCTGAGCAGAACATACAAGAACGTAGAAGTCGTTTACATTCGCCATCATACCCAGGCGAAAGAAGTTGATGAACATGAGTTTTTCTACTCACAGGAAACGGGCGGCACCATTGTTTCCAGCGCACTGAAACTGATGGATGATGTGGTAAAAGAGCGTTATAACCCGGCGCAGTGGAATATCTATGCTGCGCAAGCATCGGACGGCGACAACTGGGCTGATGACTCTCCGCTGTGCCATGAGATACTGGCGAAGAAATTACTGCCAGTTGTTCGTTATTACAGCTATATCGAAATTACCCGCCGTGCGCATCAGACATTGTGGCGAGAATATGAGCACCTGCAATCTACTTTCGAAAACTTTGCGATGCAGCATATCCGCGATCAGGATGATATTTATCCGGTATTCCGTGAACTGTTTCATAAGCAAAACGCAACTACTAAAGACTAATACCATCAGCCAGGTCATTATTACCTGGCTGATTTTTAGCTTGCTGTAAATTATTTAATTTACTACATACGTTAGCTTACAATTGCTTTAAATATGACAGCGCAACCTTTACACAATTTAGTTCCAGAAAACAATCATTCGGAAAAATGATTCGGTTAACACGTATTTTCCCGGGGTTATTCTTTAATTATTTTTTATTGATAGTGAAAATTGATCCTGGTCAAAACTATATATCTCGAGCATCAATAAAATCCAGCACTCACATTGCTCTCCTTTTTATGATTTCTATGTGTACACAAAAGCTAAAAGCACAAAGCTTTTTTATTTTCAGTTTACTGCTGACATTGATTTTATTTTGCATCACCACCTTATATAACGAAAACACCAATGTAAAACTCATCCCGCAGATGAATTACCTGATGGTTGTTGTGGCTTTGTTTTTCCTTAACGCCGTCATTTTTCTATTCATGCTAATGAAATATTTCACTAACCGTGAAATTTTACCAACACTCATTTTAAGCCTTGCATTTTTAAGTGGCATTTTCTATTTAACTGAAACCATTGTCATTATTCATAAACCTATCAGTGACAGTACGCTTATTCAGGCTAAATCAAATGATGTTTCCATATTATATCTGTTTCGCCAGCTAAGTTTCATTTGCTTAACAGCGTTAGCTCTCTTCTGTTATGACCGAAACAGTATTCTAACGAACAACAAGAAAAAAACCTGCATCCTGTTGTTGGCGCTGATACCTTTCATGTTGTTTCCCTTACTGGCACACAACCTGAGCAGTTATAATCCTGACTATTCCTTATACGTCGTAGATTACTGTCCGGATAGCCATTCTGCGAGCTGGGGAATTAACTACACAAAAATTTTGGTTTGTCTGTGGGCATTTTTGCTGTTCTTTATTATCATGCGCACACGACTAGCAAGCGAACTTTGGCCGTCAATAGCGTTATTATGTCTGGCATCGCTCTGCTGTAACTTACTTCTGCTGACTCTGGATGAATACAATTACACCATTTGGTACATCAGTCGTGGTATCGAAGTTTCCAGCAAACTGTTTGTTGTTGCTTTTCTGATTTATAACATTTTTCAGGAACTGCAACTCTCCAGCAAACTGGCGGTTCATGATGTGTTGACCAATATTTATAATCGCCGTTACTTTTTCAACAGCGTAGAGTCATTATTGTCGCGACCTGTTGTGAAGGATTTTTGTATCATGCTGGTAGATATTAACCAGTTCAAACGCATCAATGACCAATGGGGGCATCATGTGGGTGATAAAGTGCTGGTTTCAATTGTCGATATTATCCAGCAAAGTATCCGCCCCGATGACATTTTAGCCCGTCTTGAGGGTGAAGTATTTGGCCTGCTATTTACCGAACTCAATGCTGCCCAGGCAAAAATTATTGCTGAACGTGTGCGTAAAAATGTCGAACTCCTGACCGGCTTTAGTAACAGATATGCTGTTCCTGAACCAATGACTATCAGCATTGGCAGTGTTTTTTCCACCGGAGATACGCACAATCTTTCACTTGTCATGACAGAAGCAGATAAAGCCTTACGTGAGGCGAAAAGCGAGGGAGGCAACAAAGTGATTATTCATCGTCTTTGAGTGCAAAAATATTCACCGCCATGCTTTTTGCGTGGCTTTTGCATACAATTAATATCTAATACCACTAAATTTCTCCTCCCCAACGGCACAGAGATGAGTATAATTAGCGCCCCTGTGCCAGGCCGCAATCGAACTTTAACTGGTTTTCTCATTTCACTAACCGAAGGAGTGCCATTTATCATGAAATTGCACCATAGAATGCTCCGGCATTTTATCGCCGCAAGTGTCATTGTGCTGACATCTTCCTTCCTTATTTTTGAACTTGTCGCCAGCGACAGAGCGATGAGCGCCTACTTGCGCTATATCGTCCAGAAAGCGGATTCCTCCTTTCTCTATGATAAGTATCAAAATCAGAGTATTGCCGCACATGTCATGCGCGCACTTGCTGCTGAGCAGTCAGAGGTGTCGCCAGAACAGCGACGTGCTATCTGCGAGGCTTTTGAAACGGCCAATAATACTCATGGATTAAATCTGACGGCCCATACTTATTCTGGCTTGCGCGGGACATTACAGAGCGCATCCGATGACTGTGACACAATTGTGGAAGCAGCGGCGCTATTACCCGCATTTGATCAAGCGGTGGAAGGCAATCGCCATCAAGATGAATATGGTTCCGGTCTTGGGATGGCCGAAGAGAAATTTCACTATTATCTCGATCTCAATGACCGCTATGTCTATTTTTATGAGCCGGTCAATGTTGAATACTTCGCCATGAATAACTGGTCGTTTTTGCAATCAGGAAGCATTGGCATTAACCGTAAAGACATTGAAAAGGTGTTTACCGGTCGAACCGTATTATCGAGCATTTACCAGGATCAGCGTACCAAACAGAATGTGATGAGCCTGCTGACGCCGGTTTATCTCGCAGGTCAACTTAAAGGGATAGTGCTGCTGGATATCAATAAAAACAACCTGCGGAATATCTTTTACACTCATGACCGCCCTCTCCTCTGGCGTTTTCTCAATGTTACGCTTACCGATGTAGATTCGGGTCGGGACATTATTATCAACCAGAGTGAAGACAATCTGTTTCAGTATGTCAGTTACGTCCATGACTTACCTGGCGGAATTCGCGTTACATTATCCATTGATATTCTTTACTTTATTACATCTTCATGGAAAAGCGTTGTCTTCTGGCTGCTGACCGCATTGATATTACTGAATATGGTGCGCATGCACTTCCGCTTGTACCAAAACGTGACTCGCGAAAATATTAGCGATGCGATGACCGGATTGTATAACCGCAAAATATTGACTCCTGAGTTGCAGCAACGCTTGCAGCGCCTGGTTCAGGCAGGTTCTGCAGTCATGTTTATTGCTATTGACATGGACAAGTTAAAGCAAATTAATGACACACTCGGCCACCAGGAAGGTGATTTAGCGATTACTTTATTGGCACAGGCGATTAAACAGTCGATTCGTAAAAGCGATTATGCTATCCGTCTCGGCGGTGATGAATTTTGCATTATCCTGGTCGATTCGACGCCACAAATTGCTGCGCAATTGCCTGACCGTATCGAAAAACGCCTGCAACATATCGCGCCGCAAAAAGAGATCGGCTTCTCTTCCGGTATTTACGCGATGAAAGAAACCGATACGATTCACGATGCTTATAAAGCGTCCGACGAACGTCTGTATGTCAATAAACAGAACAAAAACAGCAGTTCATGATAATCTTCTGTGGTTGTTTAGTTATAAATCCAGGAGCGTGAAATGACTGAAATGGCTAAAGGAAGCGTGACGCATCAGCGCTTAATCGCTTTATTATCACAAGAAGGCGCTAACTTCCGCATTGTCACCCATGAAGCGGTGGGCAAATGTGAAGCGGTGTCAGAAATTCGCGGCACCGCTTTAGGTCAGGGCGCTAAGGCGCTGGTATGTAAAGTCAAAGGTAATGGCGTTAATCAACATGTATTAGCGATACTTCCTGCCGATCAACAGGCCGATCTGAGCCAACTCGCCAGTCACATTGGCGGGTTACGCGCCTCGCTTGCCAGCCCGGCGGAGGTCGATGAACTCACGGGCTGCGTTTTTGGCGCCATCCCGCCTTTCAGCTTCCACCCCAAACTCAAACTGGTCGCTGACCCACTACTCTTCGAGCGATTCGATGAAATTGCCTTCAACGCAGGCATGCTGGATAAATCAGTTATTCTTAACACCGCAGATTATTTACGCATTGCGCAACCAGAGCTGGTCCATTTCCGCCGTACTGTATAACTAGCTGGTCCGTTCAAGTAGCAAAACTGACAGTACCAGCACAACCGCAATGGCAAAAAACGATGACGTGATAATCAGTGTCTCAATGAACATTTGATCGTTCATGGTTTTACCCCTGGAGATAACTGTTTTCACGTTATTGTTAGCGTACGCGAATGGCAGTTTGATGACAATTCTCCCTATTTTTTATGCAAAAAGTGTAATTAATGTCTGATTCCTGCCCTCAGCAAGCGTAAAGTACGGGGGATAATTATTTTTTGGCAAGGAAACCACGATGTTTGATGTCACTTTGTTAATCCTCCTCGGATTAGCTGCGCTGGGCTTTGTCAGCCACAACACCACTGTCGCCGTTTCAATTCTGGTGTTGATCATTGTCCGCGTCACACCGTTGAGCACCTTTTTCCCCTGGATTGAAAAACAAGGGTTGAGTATCGGGATAATTATTCTCACCATCGGTGTTATGGCGCCAATCGCCAGCGGGACGCTGCCACCATCAACACTTGTTCACTCGTTTCTGAACTGGAAATCATTAGTCGCTATTGCCGTAGGCGTGATTGTTTCCTGGCTTGGCGGACGCGGCGTCACGTTAATGGGTAGTCAGCCACAACTGGTAGCCGGATTGCTGATGGGTACGGTTTTAGGCGTAGCGCTTTTTCGCGGTGTGCCCGTCGGCCCGCTTATTGCTGCTGGCCTGGTTTCGCTGATTATTGGTAAGCAGTAGTTTTTGCCGCAGCCGCCATAAGCATAAAAACAAAGTGCTATAGTGGCGTGGCAATGTTGCGTGAAAGGGAGAACAAACACGATGAATATTCAGTGTAAACGCGTCTATGATCCGGCTGAACAAGGCGATGGTTATCGCGTACTGGTCGATCGTCTCTGGCCGCGTGGTATCAAAAAAACAGATTTAGCACTTGATGAATGGGACAAAACCATCACGCCTTCAACGGAATTACGCAAAGCCTTTCACGGCGAAGTGATCGATTTTGAAACCTTTCGCGAACAATATCTTGCAGAACTGGCGCAGCATGAGCAAGAAGGGAAACGACTGGCGGATATTGCCCGCCAGCAGACACTAACCCTACTCTATTCGGCAAAAAATACCACGCAAAACCATGCTCTGGTGCTGGCCGATTGGCTACGCAGTTTGTAATTCTCGCCCAGCATCCGGTTGTTATTTTCTATCAGCCGGATGATCCCTGCGCCATAATGCCCATTCATCAATCGTTTCGCCGCCCGGTAATTTGCAATTGTTGCTGACCCCTTGCGCTGTTTGTACCGGAATAAGCGTACCTCCCTTTTGCTGGCAGTAGACCGATGCAGGATTAGCCATTCCAACATGTGGCGGTTTAGGCGCATCGGGTTGAGAAGCAGTTGAACACCCCGCCAGGACTAACAGGCAAGGCAAAGCAAAACGGATAATTTTCATATAGTGATCTCACTCGTTTATCTACTCTTTAGAGTATCGCGGTATCGTTATGTTTTGCAGCACTATTTCTTTTACATTCATTCAAAATACATTACGTCTGGTTTCATCTTCGTTGATGATGTTTTATCATGCCTGCAAAGATTAAATATTCAGCATTTTACCTACCACCTCCTGGAGTTCTTTCGTGTCAGATCAGATCATTGCCCGCGTCTCGCAGTCACTCGTCTCGGAACAGTCTCTGGAAAGTCTGGTCCGGCAACTTCTGGAGATGCTAGAAATGGTTACCGACATGGAGTCGACGTATCTGACAAAAGTGGATATTGACGCGCGCCTGCAACACATTTTGTATGCCCGTAATAGCCAGAAAATGCACATCCCGGAGAATTTTACCGTTTCCTGGGATCACTCATTGTGCAAACGCGCAATTGATGAGAACTGTTTTTTCAGCGATGAAGTCCCTGACCGTTGGGGCGACTGCATTGCGGCACGCAATCTTGGGATCACGACATTTCTGAGCACGCCGATTCACTTACCGGATGGCTCATTCTACGGCACGCTTTGCGCCGCCAGCAGCGAGAAACGCCCGTGGAGCGAACGCGCGGAGCAAGTTTTGCAGTTATTCGCCGGGCTTATTACACAATACATCCAAAAAGAGGCGCTGGTTGAGCAATTGCGTGAAGCTAATGCGGCGTTGATTGCGCAATCTTATACTGACTCTTTGACGGGACTGCCGAATCGAAGGGCAATTTTTGATAATCTGACGACACTGTTTTCTCTCGCGCGGCATCTGAAACGTAAAGCCATTATTGCCTTTATCGATCTGGATAACTTCAAATTAATCAATGACCGTTTTGGTCATAATAGCGGCGATCTGTTTCTTATTCAGGTTGGCCAGCGCCTTAACACACTACATCAGAATAGCGAGATTATTGGTCGTCTCGGCGGTGATGAATTTTTGGTCGCGTCGCTGGCCGATGAAAATGCCGATATCCCGTCATTGCGTGAGCGTATTCAGCAGCAAATACGCGGTGAATATCACTTAGGTGATGTTGACTTGTTTTATCCTGGCGCCAGCCTCGGCATTATTGAAGTGGATCCTGAAACAACTGATGCCGACAGCGCCCTGCATGCCGCCGATATTGCAATGTACCAGGAGAAAAAACACAAAGAGAAAAAACCTTTTGTCGCGCATTCAGCTCTGGATTCCTGAGGCGTATTCACATCCTTTTGATTGGTGATAACATGCGAATCGGTATTATTTTCCCTGTCGTAATCTTTATTACGGCAGTCGTATTTTTAGCGTGGTTTTTTATTGGCGGCTATGCTGCCCCGGGAGCATAAAGATGAAAAAAACAACGATTATTATGATGGGTGTTGCGATTATTGTCGTCCTTGGTACCGAGCTAGGGTGGTGGTAACACAGCACCTGTAAAAATAGCAAAGGCTGCGAAAAAGCAGCCTTTGTTTTATTTGAGCGTTAGCTTTTGACTTTTCTGTAGATAAACAGCACGACAAGCGCACCGATCACCGCAACCACGAAGCTGCCAAAGTTAAAGCCATCGACTTTACCAAAACCAAACAGTGTACTGATCCATCCGCCGACCACGGCGCCGACAATCCCCAACAGGATAGTCATGAAGAATCCACCACCATCTTTACCTGGCATAATCCACTTCGCCAGAATACCAGCAATAAGCCCAAAAATAATCCATGACAGAATGCCCATTTTATCCTTCCTTATCTGTTTTGTATTAGCGAGTTGGCCGCTAATAAAAAGCATAGCACAACATCAAAGAAGTAAAAATTGTGATGAGCATCACGCATATTTTTTTTGCGATGGCGCATAAAATGGCGAATTTTTCTATCAGGTAAAATTACCAGCCACAAACATCATGTTCGTTTTCTGTGTCATAAGAGCGCACCGTGTTAACAAGATCTTTTAACACTTCCGCCGCAACTTCTGGCACCAGCAATGTCATCGGTGTCTCTGTTTCGTAATCAACAGAGACACCATTACTGTTATTGGTGACGGTTACGGTATACGTTGCTTTGCCCATAATTCATCTCCCGGTATGAATGACTTTCCGTTGTTTTGCGCCTTCCATCAGGACTTCAGGGGCAACGAAGAAGTCGATGTTGAAATAAGTATCGTCTGTCATGGCTTCAATGTTGTGCCATTTTTCCGGCGGGAACACCGCAAATTGCCCCGCTTCGATAAGGATCACCTGATCAGGTTCTGTGCTGTGTTCATCAGCATAGCCGAGATATTTGACCGCCCCATGCATAACGGACAATCGAGGGTAAACCCCGGGACGAGTTCCTTTATCAAGATGACGTTCGAATATTCCGGCAGGTGCGGTTTGTTTATTCCAGAAAGGTGTTGAGCGTGTATGAATGTAATTCTGTGGGATTTGTAGCATCCTTCTCCCTCCTTCGGTAAATGCGCTGAAAACCGTTTATTCCAGCCGTTTCAGGGTACGCCTGATAATTTGCATTTTAAATACCATTTATTGGTTACTTTTTAGCACTGCGTCAACGCCCAGTCGCGGTAGCGTTCAGGAGGGAAGCCCGCGGCATCGCGGGCGGAAAGCATTAAGATTGCAGCGTCGCCAGTCGAGCGGCAAAACCGACAAACATCAAACCAATCAGAGAGTTGCCTAGTTTTGCCAGTTTCTTTTTAGTGCGAATGTACTGCGTGACAAAGGCGCCGGAAATAATCAGGAAGCTCAAATAACAGAAGCTGACTATCTCAAGTGTCATCGCCAGAATAAAGAACGAAATACCCGTATGTGGCGCATTAACGTCGATAAATTGCACGAAAAATGACACGTAGAATAAAATAGCTTTCGGGTTGGTCAGGCTCAATATTAAGGCGCGCTTGAAAATAGCGCCATATTGCGGTTCATCCGATTTGGCCTCGCTATTGTTGCCCTTCAGGGTGGCGTAAAGAATTTTACCCCCAAGATAGAGCAAATAAAACGCGCCAAGATAACGTACGATGTTGAATAATATCGGTGTGGTCTTAATCAACGTTGCCACACCTGCCCACGCCAGAAACATTAATACCGCATCACCAATAAATACGCCGCAGGCTGCAAGATAACCACCTTTCACTCCACTGCTGACGCTATTTTTAAGCACAAACAAAGTATTCGGCCCAGGCACCAGCACGATAAAAATGGCCCCAACCAGATAGGTCCAGTAATTCAGAACCCCATATTCAGCGAACACGTTAACCTCTTTAATTTTCTTTGGGAAATGCGCGATTAAAGGTGAATATGCTAACCAATCTGTAGTGGCTTAGAAAGGAGAAAATCAGGTTTTAACCTGATAATAACCCGATAATTGAATCATTAATCAGGCGTGATCCAGTGAAAAATTCGGGTAGTGCTCGGCAAAATACTGGCGTAAAAACTCTACCGTTATCCGCACCTTCGCTGATGTTGCCAGCCTGGATACATACACCGCCCAGACATTCGCGGGCTGATAATACTCCGGTAGTACCTGCACCAAATGGCCACTGGCAATATTTTCGCTGACATCCCACCAGGAGCGCAGCGCAATACCCTGACCATCGAGACACCATTGATGCACTATTTCACCATGATTAGACGCTAGCGGGCCAGTGACTTTAATGGCGTGGTTTCCTTCTTTATTGCGCAATTGCCAGACGCCAAATGGATGATCGCGCTCTTTTATAACCAGACAAGGTAACGCTGAAAGGTCCGTGAAATGTTTCGGCGCACCATGTTGTGCAATAAATTCCGGCGACGCGCAGAGGATACGGTAATTGGTCGCCAGTTTGCGGGCGATTAAGTTAGGTGCAATGTCATCACCAATACGAATATCGAGATCGACGCCTTCATTGACCAGGTCGACCAGTCTGTCTTCCACGTCAAAGCGTAATTCCAGTTGCGGATAAGCCTTTGCCAGCGCCGATAATGCCGGAGCTACAACTCGCCGTCCAAACCCAAAACTACTGATAACACGCAACATCCCTTGTGGCACGAGGCGCACGTCGGAGAGTTCATCCATCATCTGCCCGACATCCTGCAATATGCGCTGCGCCCACTCATAAATCCGCTCACCTTCTTCGGTGATCGTCACGCGACGAGTGGTGCGGTGTAATAACACCACGTTCAGCGTTTGTTCCAGTAAGGCGATACGCTTGCTAACGAAAGCCGGAGAAACACCCATTTCTTCTGCTACAGCAGCAAAACCAGCCCGGCGAGCCACCAGCATAAAGACGCGCAAATCGTTCAGCAGCGGTAAATTATTCATGATTCGTGTTTTATGTTTCACCAGTTGCGGGGATTAATTCCTTTTCAGTCAATTATAGGATGAGGGTATTGTCAATTTTGATGGTCAGGAAGTGAGAACCCAATGATGAAAACGTTTCGGATCGCTGCAATACCCGGGGATGGAATCGGCAAAGAAGTCCTTCCTGAAGGGATTCGTGTGTTACAGGCTGCCGCTGAACGCTGGGGCTTTGCCTTAAGCTTTGAGCAGATGGAATGGGCAAGTTGCGAATATTACAGCCATCACGGCAAAATGATGCCGGACGACTGGCATGAACAACTCAGCAGTTTCGACGCTATCTACTTTGGTGCCGTCGGCTGGCCGGATACCGTTCCGGACCATATTTCGTTATGGGGATCGCTGCTGAAATTTCGCCGTGAATTTGACCAATACGTTAACCTGCGTCCGGTCCGCCTCTTTCCTGGCGTACCTTGCCCACTGGCGGGGAAACAACCTGGCGATATCGATTTTTACGTAGTGCGCGAGAACACGGAAGGCGAATACTCGTCTCTGGGTGGACGGCTAAACGAAGGAACGGAGCATGAGGTTGTCATCCAGGAATCGGTATTTACCCGCCGTGGCGTCGACCGTATTTTGCGTTATGCCTTTGAACTTGCACAAAGCCGCCCACGTAAGACGCTAACTTCTGCCACTAAATCGAACGGTTTAGCCATCAGCATGCCGTACTGGGACGAACGCGTGGAAGCAATGGCAGAAAATTACCCGGCGATCCGCTGGGACAAGCAGCATATTGATATTCTCTGCGCGCGCTTTGTGATGCAACCAGAACGTTTTGACGTGGTGGTGGCATCCAATTTGTTTGGCGATATTCTTTCCGACCTTGGCCCGGCCTGCACCGGCACCATCGGCATTGCCCCATCCGCCAACCTGAATCCGGAACGTACTTTCCCGTCGCTCTTCGAGCCTGTCCACGGTTCCGCGCCGGATATCTACGGGAAAAATATTGCTAACCCTATCGCCACGATTTGGGCCGGTGCAATGATGCTCGATTTCCTCGGCAATGGCGATGAGCGTTTCCAGCAAGCGCATAACGCTATTCTGGCAGCGATTGAAGAAGTGATTGCTCACGGGCCGAAAACACCCGATATGAAAGGCAATGCCACCACGCCACAGGTTGCCGACGCGATTTGCAAAATTATTTTGCGTTAAGGTCAAACCAGTTTATTTGAACCGCGTCACTGACGCGGTTTTTTTATTCATTCTCTTCAGTAAATAACCTGCGTCATTTCACCTTTTATTGTTTCCGTTTCGTGTTTTATGGCTTTCCGTATTCTTAATTGTTTAATTTATGTAACATGCAAATAATCAATTTGTTAAACACAACATGCAATTCATTACCCTGCACATAATTACAACTGGCAAAAGCCAGAGACGGGCTTTTATGCCCAGGAGATGACTCATGATGAGCAATGTTAAGAAAAAAGATGTGCCGCTGATAAGCATCAGCCTGGTGGCCATTCTTTTCATCGCAGCTGCATTAAGCCTTTTCCCACAACAATCGGCCGACGCGGCCAACGCAATATTCACTTTTGTCACGCGTACGTTAGGTTCCGCCGTACAGGTATTGGTTTTGCTGGCAATGGGACTGGTGATTTATTTAGCCACCAGTAAATACGGCAATATTCGTCTTGGCGAAGGAAAACCGGAATACAGCACGCTCTCCTGGCTGTTTATGTTTATTTGTGCCGGTTTAGGTTCTTCTACGCTTTATTGGGGGGTTGCTGAGTGGGCCTATTATTATCAAACGCCTGGTTTAAATATCGCGCCGCGTTCACAACAGGCACTCGAATTTAGCGTTCCCTACTCCTTCTTCCATTGGGGCATCAGCGCCTGGGCAACTTATACGCTGGCCTCATTAATCATGGCTTACCACTTTCATGTGCGGAAAAATAAAGGGCTGAGCCTTTCCGGCATTATTGCTGCTATTACCGGCGTTCGCCCGCAAGGTCCGTGGGGAAAACTGGTCGATTTGATGTTCCTGATCGCCACTGTCGGCGCACTGACCATTTCCCTGGTCGTCACCGCCGCAACCTTTACCCGTGGGCTTTCCGCGCTGACCGGTTTACCGGATAACTTCACCGTGCAGGCATTTGTGATCCTGCTTTCCGGCGGCATTTTTTGCCTTAGCTCGTGGATTGGTATCAACAACGGTTTGCAACGTCTGAGCAAAATGGTTGGCTGGGGCGCCTTCCTGCTGCCATTGCTGGTTCTGATTGTCGGCCCAACCGAATTTATTACCAACAGCATCATCAATGCCATCGGCCTGACCACGCAAAACTTCCTGCAAATGAGCTTATTTACCGATCCGCTTGGCGATGGTTCATTTACCCGCAACTGGACCGTTTTCTACTGGCTGTGGTGGATCTCATACACCCCTGGCGTAGCAATGTTTGTCACTCGCGTTTCCCGCGGTCGTAAGATTAAAGAAGTTATCTGGGGCTTGATCCTCGGCAGCACCGTCGGTTGCTGGTTCTTCTTCGGTGTAATGGAAAGCTATGCCATTCATCAGTTTATCAATGGCGTAATCAACGTCCCACAGGTGCTGGAAACACTGGGCGGTGAAACTGCCGTTCAACAAGTTCTGATGTCGTTGCCAGCCGGTAAATTGTTCCTCGCCGCATACCTGGGCGTGATGATTATTTTCCTTGCCTCGCATATGGATGCGGTGGCCTACACTATGGCGGCGACCAGTACGCGAAATCTCCAGGAAGGTGACGATCCTGACCGTGGGCTGCGTCTTTTCTGGTGCGTGGTGATCACACTGATCCCGCTTTCAATTCTGTTCACCGGCGCGTCGCTGGAAACAATGAAAACCACCGTCGTGCTCACAGCCCTTCCCTTCCTCGTCATTTTACTGGTGAAAGTCGGCGGATTTCTTCGCTGGCTGAAACAGGATTACGCCGACATTCCGGCTCATCAAGTTGAACATTATCTCCCGCAGACACCGGTAGAAGCATCGGAAAAAGATCCGCTGATCCCGGCAGGAACGGTATTCAAAGGCGACAACTGAACGCCATCATCCTAACGATAAAGGTATCCCTATGAGCAATCTGAGCCCTGACTTAGTACTACCCGAAAATTTTTGCGCTAACCCGCAAGAGGCATGGACTATTCCGGCCCGTTTCTATACCGATCAGAACGCCTTTGAACACGAAAAAGAGAACGTCTTCGCCAAAAGCTGGATTTGCGTCGCCCACAGTAGCGAACTGGCGAATGCTAATGATTACGTGACGCGTGAGATCATTGGCGAAAGCATCGTGTTGGTACGCGGTCGTGATAAGGTTTTGCGCGCGTTCTATAACGTGTGTCCGCACCGTGGTCATCAGTTGTTGAGCGGTGAAGGAAAAGCAAAAAATGTGATTACCTGTCCGTATCACGCATGGGCATTCAAACTCGATGGCAACCTGGCCCACGCACGTAACTGTGAAAACGTCGCTAATTTCGACAGCGACAAAGCGCAACTGGTCCCGGTGCGTCTGGAAGAATATGCCGGATTCGTCTTCATCAACATGGACCCCAACGCCACCAGCGTTGAAGATCAGTTACCCGGTCTGGGCGCGAAAGTGCTGGAAGCCTGCCCGGAAGTCCACGACCTGAAACTGGCGGCCCGCTTTACCACCCGCACGCCTGCCAACTGGAAGAACATTGTCGATAACTATCTCGAGTGCTATCACTGTGGTCCGGCGCATCCAGGTTTCTCCGACTCCGTTCAGGTTGATCGTTACTGGCACACCATGCACGGTAACTGGACACTGCAATACGGTTTCGCCAAACCATCAGAACAGTCGTTTAAATTTGAAGAGGGTACGGATGCGGCATTCCACGGTTTCTGGCTGTGGCCGTGCACTATGCTGAACGTCACACCGATCAAAGGGATGATGACGGTCATTTATGAATTCCCGGTGGATTCTGAAACCACCCTGCAAAACTACGATATTTACTTCACCAATGAAGAGTTAACCGACGAGCAAAAATCGCTGATTGAGTGGTATCGCGATGTGTTCCGTCCGGAGGATTTACGTCTGGTTGAAAGCGTACAGAAAGGGCTGAAATCGCGTGGCTATCGTGGTCAGGGGCGCATCATGGCCGACAGTAGCGGTAGCGGGATTTCCGAACACGGTATCGCCCATTTCCATAATCTGCTGGCGCAGGTATTTAAGGACTAATGACATCGGCGGCGGTCTATTCCGCCGCCGGGCTGATTTTTGATGGAGTACAGCAATGTCAGACTATCAAATGTTTGAAGTACAGGTGAGTCAGGTGGAACCGCTTACCGAGCAGGTGAAACGCTTCACGCTGGTGACAACCGATGGCAAACCATTACCTGCGTTCACCGGAGGAAGTCACGTCATTGTGCAGATGAGCGATGGTGATAACCAGTACAGCAATGCGTATTCGCTGCTGAGTTCGCCGCTTGATACAACTCATTATCAGATTGCCGTTCGACTGGAAGAAAACTCGCGCGGTGGTTCGCGCTTTTTGCATCAGCAGGTGAAAGCTGGCGATCAGTTGACCATTTCGACGCCTAATAATCTGTTTGCGCTAATTCCCTCGGCCAGAAAGCATCTGTTTATCGCGGGCGGTATTGGTATCACCCCTTTCCTGTCGCATATGGCAGAGTTGCAACACAGCGACGTCGACTGGCAGCTACATTACTGCTCGCGAAATCCAGAAAGTTGCGCATTTCGTGATGAGCTAGTCCAGCATCCGCAGACTGATAAAATCCATTTTCATCACTCATCGATCGGAACGCGACTTGAATTAGCGCGATTATTGGCGGATATCGAACCTGGCACACACGTTTATACCTGTGGCCCCGAGGCGCTAAATGAAGCGGTAAGAAGTGAAGCTGCACGTCTGGACATCGCCGCCGATACGCTGCATTTTGAGCAGTTTGCTATTGAAGACAAAACCGGCGATGCGTTTACACTAGTGCTCGCCCGTTCCGGTAAAGAGTTTGTGGTGCCGGAAGAGATGAGCATTTTGCAGGTTATTGAAAATAATAAAGCGGCAAAAGTGGAATGTTTATGTCGTGAAGGGGTATGCGGGACCTGCGAAACGGCGATTCTGGAAGGTGAAGCTGACCATCGGGACCAGTATTTTAGCGATGAAGAACGCGCCAGCCAGCAAAGTATGTTGATCTGTTGTTCACGCGCGAAGGGTAAACGCCTGGTGTTGGATTTGTAGTTTGCCTGAAGCCGGACGCACCTGTCCGGCTCAGGGAGGTTTTATTGCGGATATTCCTGCAATAAATTGTGTAATGCTTCCGCCATCAGCTCACCGCGCCAGCCGGAAATCAGCTCCGGCAAATTGTTCTGCGGTTTCAGTTTCCAGTGCCAATTCAGCAGTTGGTTGATTTGCCGACGCGATGCCAGCAATTCGACGCTGATCTTGTGTATTTCGCTCACGTCAGTGATCAGCGACTTAATCGCTTTAAACGCTTTGCGATAACCGGGCATATCCATCAGGTTAAGCATCGGCTGCGGTAAGGCCTCTTCCGGCAATGCCTGCGCTTTTTCCACCAGCGCCAGCAGCGTTTTACCGTGAAAGCGGATTTCGCTACCGGATAAACCCAGACTGCCCAGCTCGCCCAAACTCCCCGGCATATAACGCGCCACCGACCACAAATGCTCTTCACGCACGACAAAGTTAACCGCCAGATCGCGCTCCCGCGCTTTACGCAGGCGCCAGTCGGCTAACAGTTGCAGACAGGCCAGTTGGCGTGTGCGTAACTGCCAGGCATTGGTGATATCACGCCAGGCATCTTCCGGCGCAACGACTTCCTGACGACGCATTTGCATCAGGCGGCATTCATCCAGTGCCGCAGGTAACCAGCCAGAGGCTTCCGTTTCTACCATTAGCTTTGCGGTGATCGGTAACAAATACCAGACGTCCGCTGCCGCGTATTCGCATTGACGTTCGGTTAGCGGTCTTGCCACCCAGTCGGTGCGCGATTCACTCTTGTCGAGCGTAACGCCGGTGTACTCTTCCACCATGGAAGCAAATCCCCACGACATCGGGCGTCCGCAGAAAGCAGCGAGGATTTGCGTGTCAATCAGGGGTTGTGGTAATTCGCCAAAGACATTGAGGAACACTTCCAGATCCTCACTGCCCGCATGGAGAAATTTGGTAATGGACGGATCACGCAGGATCGCTTTCAGCGGTGACCAGTCGGTGATCCCGAGCGGATCGATTAGCGCCAGATGCTCGCCATCGAAAAGTTGAATCAACCCCAGCTGCGGGTAATAAGTGCGCGTACGAACAAATTCAGTATCCAGGGCTATCGCCGGAAAGGCACGGACGGCTTCACACAAAGAAGCCAGCGCATCGTCCGTGGTAATCATTTGGTAATTCAAATTGTATTCTCTTTAGTGGGCGTCAAAAAAAACGCCGGATTAACCGGCGTCTGACGACTGACTTAACGCTCAGGCTTTATTGTCCACTTTGCCGCGCGCTTCGTCACGTAATTCTCGTCGCAAAATTTTTCCGACGTTAGATTTCGGTAACTCATCACGAAACTCCACCAGCTTCGGTACTTTGTAGCCCGTGAGCTGACGGCGACAAAAGGTCACCAGTGACTCTTCGGTAAGCGATGGATCTTTTTTCACTACGAAGATTTTCACCGCTTCGCCACTGGAGCCGGAAGGTACGCCAACAGCCGCGACTTCCTGTACGCCAGGGTGCTGCATGACGACATCTTCAATCTCGTTGGGATAAACGTTAAAACCGGAAACCAGAATCATGTCTTTTTTACGATCGACAATGCGCAGGAATCCTTCTTCATCCATCACCGCGATGTCGCCAGTGTGTAACCAGCCATTTTTGATGATCTCATCGGTAGCATCCGGACGCTGCCAGTACCCCAGCATCACCTGCGGTCCTTTGACACAAAGCTCACCCGGTTGACCCGGTGGTACTTCGTTGTCGTCGTCATCCACCAGTTTGGCTTCCGTCGACGGTACCGGCAAACCGATGCTACCGCTATGATAATCAATATCATACGGGTTAACGCTGACCAGCGGCGCGCACTCGGTCAGGCCATAACCTTCCAGCAGATACTGTCCGGTCAGTTTCACCCAGCGTTCTGCCACCACTTGTTGAACAGGCATCCCACCGCCAGCAGAAAGGTGCAGACTGGAGAAATCCAGTTGCTGGAACTCTTTATTGTTCAGCAACGCATTGAACAAGGTGTTTACGCCGGTGATAGCGGTAAACGGATATTTCGCCAGCTCTTTCACCAGCCCCGGAATATCACGTGGGTTAGTAATAAGCAGGTTCTGCCCGCCCAGTTCAATAAACAGCAGACAGTTAATGGTCAGTGCAAAAATGTGATAGAGCGGCAGTGCCGTTACTACCAGTTCTTTACCTGGATGCAGCAACGGCCCATAGGTGGCGTTGACCTGTTCCAGGTTCGCCAGCATATTGCGGTGAGTCAGCATCGCGCCTTTCGCCACGCCTGTGGTGCCGCCGGTATATTGCAGGAAGGCTAAATCTTCCGGCACCAGTTCGGGTTTGACGTACTGCATCCGGTAGCCGTTATGCAGGGCGCTACGAAATGAAATGGCATCTGGCAGATGGTATTTCGGCACCAGACGCTTGATGTATTTAACAACGAAATTGACTACCGTGCCTTTTGCCGTAGAAAGTTGATCGCCCATACGAGTCAGAATAACGTGCTGGACTGCAGTTTTATCAACCACTTTTTCCAGGGTGTGAGCAAAGTTAGACACGATAACAATCGCCGATGCGCCACTATCGTTAAGCTGATGCTCAAGCTCGCGCGGGGTATACAACGGGTTGACGTTTACGACAATCATCCCGGCGCGCAAAATGCCGAACAGCGCCACTGGATATTGCAATAAGTTAGGCATCATCAGCGCAACGCGATCGCCTTTCTTCAGCCCCAACCCTTGTTGCAAATAAGCGGCAAACGCGCGACTGCGTTCTTCCAGCTTGCGGAAGGTCATTACCTCCCCCATATTCATAAACGCGGGCTGATCGGCGTAGCGCGTGACCGACTGCTCAAACATATCTACCAGAGATTGATAACGGTCAGGGTTGATCTCCGTCGGAACGTCCGCGGGATAACGGTTAAGCCAAACCTTCTTCAATTCTTCACCTCTAAAATGCGTGTTCGTCGTCATCGCAACCCCAAGTGATAAACATGTTGTTAACATAATATTAACTCATCTTACCAGCTTGATAATTACCCAACGAAAAGGTTGCGAAGCGCGTCACTATTTATTTTTATCTTTACCGTAAGAATGCAGAAACAGCGGACCAGCCGCTGTTTCTTTTTCTTTAAAAACAAGCAATTATTCAGTTACAACTGTTTGTACTCTCGCGGGGCCGGGATTATACCAGCCCCATCCGCCGTAGCCATAGGGCCAGCCTCGCCCACCATAAAACCAGGGATCAATCGGCTGTGGCGGCATAATCACCTGCTGGGTTAAATGCCAACGTTTGTAACCCGTTGCCTGCATTACCATAAATTTATATGGCGTGTTGCCGATTTTTCCGTCAACCGTACCGGTGATTGGCCCGACAACTGTCACCAGCTGGCCTCGGAAATCGACCGGATCAAGAAAACCATTCACATCGGCATAAATGCGCCCACGCGACGGTTCTCCCAGCGTCGGTCTTGCTCCGCTGTCGAGTGGTACAGTGGCAATCTCCAGGCGGGTTTTCCCTTGCTGGTTTTGCACCGCAACCACTTTACCGCCAAATCGCGCTTCCTGACCAACGTACAGCTGCGGCGCATTCATCACCCGAACTAAATCTTGTTGCGGCGTTGGGCTACTGCCTTTAATGGCGTCCGGCACAGTGACACAACCGCTCAGTATTAGCGCAAACGTACCTGCCAGTATGCCTTTGATAACATTGTTTTGAACCGCCATGATGCGACTCCTTTTTTCTCAGGGCATACTCTTAAGATTCATTCTTTGCCCGGAAGTTTCTTCCATGCGACGTTGTTACGCAAATAAACCGGCTCGGCATGTTCCACCGCCACCGTTTTACCCTCGACAAACATCTGACAGGCAATCGGCAGCATATCTTCTGCAGCGGGCAGTAATACTTCTCCGTCGCGTAAAACCAGACCGCTTTCTTTACCGAGATCCGGCCAGGCTTGCCAGCCTGTACCCACGGTCGCCCATTCACCGGAAAGCTGTTGCATCCGTTCATGAACGAGTTCTGGTTTGAGTACGGCTTCGGTTTCTTCACCGTGCCAGACACCGTTTTCATCACGCTGATATTCGGCCCAGTAAACTTCGCCCATTCGCGCGTCAATGGCTGCCAGCACGCGGGTTGCGCCGTTTTTGCGCCACGCCCCTTGCGCCATCGTCATTAGCGTGGAGACGCCAATCATCGGTAGCTCCGCACCAAGTGCCAGTCCTTGCGCGATGCCAATACCGATGCGTACGCCGGTGAAACTACCGGGGCCGCGCCCGTAAGCCAGAGCGTTAATGTCAGTCAGGGAGGTTCCGCTGGCGGTCAGGATATCCTGCACCATCGGTAAGATTCGTTGAGTATGTTCACGTGGGCAAAGCTCGAAATGAGCATTGACAGTACCGTCGTTCCACAGGGCGACAGAGCAGGCCTCTGTCGCGGTATCGATAGCCAGAATTCGCATGGGTCTTCGTGCTTAGATCAATAAAAAGGCGCGCATCATACCATACTCCATCACAAATTACCTGGAGGATGGTATCGCAAGGAAACGAACCGCACGGGCAATATCACGGGTACGCGGCGCGGGCGGCAGGCTGGCAAGGAAAGTAGCGCCATAAGGGCGCATCACCAACCGATAGTCGCAAATCACCAGCACGCCGCGATCGTCGGCGTCGCGAATCAGTCGCCCTACTCCCTGTTTGAGAGTAATGACGGCATCTGGTAGTTGCACTTCATCGAACGGGTCACCACCACGCAAACGGCAATCTTCCATGCGCGCTTTTAACAGTGGGTCATCCGGCGAGGTAAATGGCAATTTGTCGATAATCACCAATGACAATGTATCGCCACGCACGTCCACCCCTTCCCAGAAGCTGCTGGTTGCCACAAGAAGCGCGTTACCGGCACTGACAAATTGCTGCAACAATTGCCCTTTGCTGGTTTCCCCCTGCAACAATACGGGAAGCGTCATGGTGGCGCGGAACTGCTCAGCCAGATCGCGCATCATGGCGTGCGAGGTGCAAAGCATAAAACAACGACCGTTGTTGGCTTCGATGATCGGTCGCAGCATTGCTGCCAGTTGCCGTGCGGAACCTGGCTGGTTGGTTTGCGGCAGGTTGCGCGGCACACAGAGTAACGCCTGGCGGCTGTAATCAAAGGGGCTGGGTAACAGCAACGACTCGGCCTGTTCGATGCCAAGCCGCGAGGTGAAATGATGCAGATCGTCATTCACCGACAACGTTGCCGAGGTAAAGATCCAGCTTCCGGGCTTTTGCGCCATTAGCTCTTTAAATTTATCCGCCACGCTGAGCGGCGTGAGCGCCAAAGTAAAATGGCGCGAAGTGCATTCGTACCAGTAGCTGTAGCCTGGTTGGTTGATCTCTTTCAACCGCTTCAGACGTGTACGATATAACGTGGCGCGTTCAAATGCCGCATCCAGCAAGGCGGAACGCCCCAAAGACAGTTTCGCCACGTCGTAACAGAGTTCAAGGGTGTCATCGAGCAGTAAAAACGCCCGCTGAATTTGTGGGTTGGCTAACAGTTCGCGCAGATTACCGCGATAACCTGGCTCGCCGAGTTGCAGACGAAAATCCTGCGCGCTCTGGGCAAGACGGTCGGCGCATTTTTGTAACTGTTGAGTGTCTTTTAATTCGGTGCGATAGGCGATGGTGATGTCTTTTGCCAGATCGAGCAGTTGTCGGCTGGAGAGCGACTGTCCAAAGTACTGGCTGGCAATGTCCGGCAGCTGGTGGGCTTCGTCGAAGATCATCACGTCTGCTTCCGGGATCAGTTCGCCAAATCCACTTTCTTTAACCACCATATCCGCCAGAAACAGATGATGGTTCACCACAACCACATCAGCATCCATCGCTTTTTTACGCGCTTTGACCACAAAGCAATCTTTATACATCGGGCAGTCGCTGCCAAGACAGTTGTCGTTGGTGCTGGTGACCAGCGGCCACGCCTGCGAGTCTTCCGCCACGCTAACGCAGGTGCTGATATCGCCATCTACCGTCTGATTTGACCATGAACGCAGGAGGATCACATCGCTTAAGGTTTGTACTGGCAAATCTCCGCCCGCCAGTGCCTGCTGTTCCAGTCGTTCGAGGCAGAGGTAGTTTGAGCGCCCTTTCAGCAACGCCACGTTGCCAGTGTATTTCAGCGCCTTTGCCACCGTCGGCAAATCGCGGCTGTAGAGCTGATCCTGCAACGCTTTTGAGCCAGTTGAGATTATGACTTTCTTTTTCGCCCGCAGTGCAGGAGCAAGGTAGGCATAGGTTTTACCCGTACCGGTTCCCGCTTCCACCACCAGTGGCTGGCTTTTTTCTATCGCCTGGGTCACAGCGACTGCCATCTGTCGCTGTGGTTCACGCGGCTTAAAGCCTGGTATCGCTTTCGCCAGTTGACCGTCTGGTGCAAAATCGTCCGTCACACTACCCCCTGTTGATTTGAACAGGGATTATGTCAGGCCAGGCTGGTTTTCGCCAGTTGAAGTGGTGACGGCGACCTCACATTGTGGCAGTCTTTGCAGCACAAAAATGGAAAGTTAATGAGGACATAATGATGACTATCGTTCGTATCGACGCTGAAGCCCGCTGGTCTGATGTGGTGATCCACAACAACACGCTCTACTACACTGGCGTACCAGAAAACCTCGATGCCGATGCTTTTGAACAAACCGCCAACACGCTGGCGCAAATTGACGCCGTGCTGGAAAAACAGGGCAGCAATAAATCGAGCATTCTGGATGCCACCATTTTCCTTGCCGATAAAAACGACTTTGCGGCAATGAATAAAGCATGGGATGCCTGGGTTGTAGCGGGTCACGCGCCGGTGCGCTGCACGGTGCAGGCGGGGTTGATGAATCCGCAGTACAAGGTTGAAATTAAGATTATCGCTGCGGTTTAATTCCTGAAAAAGAGTTCTATCAAAGTAAAAATCAGACGATAATTGTTCGAAAATACTGGTCGGTTATAAACAAATCGGCCAGTGTTTAAGAGGATACTTTAGATAAATAATGAAATCCGTCAGGTAACTTATTTTTATGATTTCAACTGCATCTATACAAAAATGATATTAATCACCCAAATTAAACCATTCTGTTAACTCCCTGAGCCGTTTACTCTGACTTTTCTGCCCTTAACAATCTGGCTGGAGCGCGGCGATTTACCGTTAATTTTTTGCCATATCACTAGAAAACCCGCCATGACCTGCTACCTTTAAAATACCTGAATGTCAACAGGTTAACTAATGAGATATCGTTATAATCCCTTTGATATTAGATGCAATTTAAGGTCATATATAGCCTTATCGAAAACGTGGTTAATTTAAGGACAAGAATA
Source organism: Escherichia sp. E1130 (assembly GCF_005781065.1). Lineage (NCBI taxonomy): Bacteria > Pseudomonadati > Pseudomonadota > Gammaproteobacteria > Enterobacterales > Enterobacteriaceae > Escherichia > Escherichia sp. E1130. The sequence continues at coordinate 148,641 of NZ_VATL01000009.1, read as the reverse complement.
TGCCTGCTGCAATAGATAAAGCCCTGGATTTCATTAGTGCCATGGATGTATCAGCATCAACACCAAGCTCGATGAATGAAAGTACGGCGAAAGGAATATTTAAATATTTGCATGACCTGGGAGTCCCCGCGAGTACCGCCGATATTACTGCGCGAGCTGAACAGGAAGGCTGGAATCCTGGATTCACGGAAAAAATGGTGGGATGGGCAAAAAAGATGGATTCTGGCGAACGCGTGGTGATTAAAAACCCTGAATACTTCTCGTCTTATATGCAGGAAGAACTTAAAGCCCTTGTGTGAGTTAAAACTCCAGCTTTAAAAATCAATCCGGACGCTTTCATTGACCTCAGAAAAGCGTCCTTTTTTCTCATCATCATAAACACAGCCAAAATTAATCAACAGATATGGCCCCGTGATTTTTGTTTCAACACAGCGGACCATTGTCATAACGCGCGCCGTCCAGGCACAGACCGTCAAAAATGGCACGATGTAAGTTCATGCCGGAAAAATCCCAGCCGATGAGGCTATCCGTATCAAGATACAGGACGTCATCCGTGACGAAATCGATACGGATCATTTTGTGTTACTCGTCTTCATCCTCAAAACGCGCCACAATCCGCTCACCGGAATGGTTGGCACGCAACTCTTCTGCCACCAGCGCGATGGCCTGACCACTGCTCATCCCCTGTGCCATCAGTTCCTGAATACGCTCAACGGCTTTTTGCTGCTGTTCATGGGTGAGTGAAGGTAAACCTGCAAACATTGTTAACTCCTGCTAAATTGTTGGCGCTAATTATTTCATGCTACCCGGCACATAGCCAGTAGAGTCAGGACTGATGAAGACGTTATCTCCCGCTGTGATTACTTTACCCTGGCGTCAGGACGCCGCTGAATTTTATTTCTCCCGCTTAAGCCACCTGCCGTGGGCGATGTTGTTGCACTCCGGCTATGCCGACCATCCGCATAGTCGCTTTGATATTGTGGTGGCTGACCCCGTTTGCACTTTAACCACTCACGATAATGAAACCGTGGTATGTGAAGGAGAAATCAGCACAACGACCACTGACGATCCGCTCAAAGCGCTCCAGCAGGCACTGGACCGAGCAAACATTCACCCGTCGCATAATGGTGATTTGCCATTTCAGGGCGGCGCACTGGGGCTGTTTGGCTACGATCTGGGCCGCCGTTTTGAGTCACTGCCGGAAGTGGCGCTGAGAGATATCGACCTGCCTGATATGGCGGTTGGTATCTACGACTGGGCGCTGATCGTCGATCACCAGCGCCAGCGTATTTCGCTACTCAGCCATCGTGATGTCAATGCCCGTCTGGCGTGGCTGGACAGCCAGCAAATAGCACCACAGCAAGATTTCCAGTTAACATCCGCTTGGCAATCCAATATGAACCGCGAGCAGTATGGCGAGAAATTTCGCCAGGTGCAGGAATATCTGCACAGCGGCGATTGCTATCAGGTGAATCTCGCCCAGCGTTTTCACGCGACCTATTCTGGCGATGAATGGCAGGCGTTCGTTCAGCTTAATCAGGCCAACCGCGCACCGTTCAGTGCCTTCCTGCGTCTGGAACAAGGTGTGATTTTAAGCCTTTCACCAGAACGGTTTATTCTTTGTGATGGTGGTGAGATCCAGACCCGCCCGATTAAAGGCACGCTCCCACGCTTGTCCGATCCTCAGGAAGATAGCAAACAAGCTGAAAAACTGGCGAACTCACCGAAAGATCGCGCCGAAAACCTGATGATTGTCGATTTAATGCGCAATGACATCGGTCGCGTTGCTGTACCAGGCTCAGTAAAAGTGCCTGAACTGTTTGTAGTAGAACCCTTCCCTGCCGTGCATCATCTGGTCAGCACCATAACGGCGCGACTACCAGAACAGTTACACGCCAGCGATCTGCTGCGCGCGGCTTTTCCCGGAGGCTCAATCACCGGCGCGCCGAAAGTGCGGGCAATGGAGATTATTGATGAACTGGAACCGCAGCGACGCAATGCCTGGTGCGGCAGCATTGGCTATTTAAGTTTCTGCGGCAATATGGATACCAGCATCACCATCCGCACGCTAACGGCGGTTAACGGGCAGATTTACTGTTCCGCTGGTGGCGGCATCGTTGCTGATAGCCAGGAAGAAGCGGAATATCAGGAAACTTTTGATAAAGTTAATCGTATCCTGAAGCAACTGGAGAAATAAGACGTGGAATACCGTGGCCTGACGCTTGATGATTTTTTATCGCGATTTCAACTATTGCGTCCGCAAATTAACCGGGAAACCTTAAATCATCGTCAGGCTGCCGTGTTAATCCCCATTGTCCGCCGACCGCAACCGGGCTTGCTGCTGACTCAGCGTTCCATTCATCTGCGCAAACATGCTGGACAAGTCGCATTCCCTGGAGGTGCAGTCGATGACACGGACGCGTCAGTTATCGCCGCTGCGCTGCGTGAAGCCGAAGAAGAGGTCGCCATACCGCCTTCAGCCGTTGAGGTTATCGGCGTGTTACCCCCTGTCGATAGCGTAACGGGCTACCAGGTCACTCCCGTGGTCGGCATTATCCCGCCTGATTTACCGTATCGCGCCAGTGAAGATGAAGTCTCCGCAGTATTTGAAATGCCGCTCGCCCAGGCGTTACATTTGGGCCGTTATCATCCTTTGGATATCTACCGCCGTGGCGATTCGCATCGGGTATGGCTTTCCTGGTACGAACAGTATTTTGTATGGGGAATGACCGCAGGCATAATTCGTGAACTGGCGCTGCAAATTGGTGTGAAACCCTGACTATACTTATCTTTACATCTACAAAACACTACTTGAGACAATCATCGCAATATTAGTTAAATCGCGGTTTTTGATTAGTTTAATTCATGTGAATAGTTAAGCCTGTCGCCGCGTTCCCTCTTACACTATGCGCTGTTATTCGTTCGTTACTGGAAGTCCAGTCACCTTGTCAGGAGTATTATCGTGATTAGTCTATTCGACATGTTTAAGGTGGGGATTGGTCCCTCATCTTCCCATACTGTAGGGCCTATGAAGGCGGGTAAACAGTTCGTCGATGATCTGGTCGAAAAAGGCTTACTGGATAGCGTTACCCGCGTTGCCGTGGACGTTTATGGTTCACTGTCGCTGACGGGTAAAGGCCACCACACCGATATCGCCATTATTATGGGTCTTGCAGGTAACGAACCTGCCACCGTGGATATCGACAGTATTCCCGGTTTTATTCGCGACGTAGAAGAGCGCGAACGTCTGCTGCTGGCACAGGGACGGCATGAAGTGGATTTCCCACGCGACAACGGGATGCGTTTTCATAACGGTAACCTGCCGCTGCATGAAAACGGCATGCAAATCCACGCCTATAACGGCGATACAGTTGTTTACAGCAAAACTTATTATTCCATCGGCGGCGGTTTTATCGTCGATGAAGAACATTTTGGTCACGATGCCGCCAACGAAGTCAGTGTGCCGTATCCGTTTAAATCCGCCACCGAGCTGCTGGCATACTGTAATGAAACCGGTTATTCCCTTTCCGGTCTGGCAATGCAGAACGAACTGGCGCTGCACAGTAAGAAAGAGATCGACGAGTATTTCGCTCATGTCTGGCAAACCATGCAGGCATGTATCGATCGCGGCATGAACACCGAAGGCGTATTGCCTGGCCCGCTGCGTGTTCCGCGCCGTGCGTCTGCCCTGCGCCGTATGCTGGTTTCCAGCGATAAACTGTCTAACGATCCGATGAATGTCATCGACTGGGTAAACATGTTTGCGCTGGCAGTTAACGAAGAAAACGCAGCGGGGGGGCGTGTGGTAACTGCACCGACTAACGGTGCTTGCGGCATCGTTCCGGCAGTGCTGGCATACTATGACCACTTCATTGAATCGGTCAGCCCTGATATTTATACCCGCTACTTTATGGCGGCCGGAGCGATTGGCGCACTGTACAAAATGAACGCGTCTATTTCCGGTGCGGAAGTCGGTTGCCAGGGCGAAGTGGGCGTTGCCTGTTCAATGGCTGCGGCGGGTCTTGCAGAACTGTTGGGCGGTAGCCCTGAACAGGTTTGCGTGGCGGCGGAAATTGGCATGGAACACAATCTTGGTCTGACTTGCGACCCGGTTGCGGGTCAGGTTCAGGTTCCGTGCATTGAACGTAACGCTATTGCATCAGTGAAGGCGATTAACGCCGCGCGGATGGCTCTGCGTCGTACTAGTGCACCACGCGTCTCACTGGATAAAGTCATCGAAACGATGTACGAAACAGGAAAGGATATGAACGCTAAATATCGCGAAACCTCACGCGGTGGTCTGGCGATTAAAGTCCAGTGTGACTAATACTTTATCCTCGCCCATCTGCAACGGATGGGCGAATTTATCCTCGCTTTCTCGTCTGCTGTAATTTTCCCCACTACACTTCCACTGTTGCGTCAGGCGTTTGTCGCCATACGCTTACCGGGTGGCCCGCATGCAAAAAGCACAACGGATCATTAAAACCTATCGCCGTAATCGAATGATTGTTTGTACGATTTGCGCACTCTTTACGTTTGTGGCAACACTGAGCGTGCGATTTATTTCACAGCGGAACTTAAATCAGCAGCGGGTAGTGCTCTTTGCCAATCACGCCGTTGAGGAATTAGACAAAGTCCTGCTTCCACTTCAGGCGGGTAACAACGTACTGCTTCCCCTGATTGGACTCCCCTGCTCAGTCGCCCATCTCCCCTTACGCAAACAGGCGGCAAAACTGCAAACTGTACGGTCAATTGGCCTGGTGCAAGACGGCACGCTTTATTGTTCCAGCATTTTTGGTTATCGCAATGTTCCTGCTGAAGATATCCAGGCTGATTTACCCGCGCCGCAGCCCCTTTTACGCTTAACTACCGACCGCGTATTAATTAAAGACAGCCCGGTATTGATTCAGTGGACACCTTTACCGGGCAATGGTCGAGATGGCGTGATGGAGATGATCAACATCGACCTGTTGATGGCAATGTTGCTGGAGCCGCAATTACCGCAAATAAGAACGGCCAGCCTGACGGTAGCCGATCGCCATTTACTCTATGATGATGGTCTGGTTGATTCTTTACCTCCGCTTAATGGCAATGAACGTTACCAGGTTTCATCGCAGAATTTTCCTTTTATCATCAGCGTTAGTGGACCTGGTGCGACAGCGCTGGCGTTGCAATATCTTCCCAGCCAGTTTCCACTAGCGGTACTGTTGAGTTTACTGGTGGGGTACATCGCATGGTTGGCCACGGCCCATAGAATGAGCTTTTCACGCGAGATAAATCTCGGGCTGGCGCAGCGCGAATTTGAGTTATTTTGTCAGCCTCTACTCAACGCGCGCTCGCAGCAATGTATTGGTGTAGAGATATTGCTGCGCTGGAATAATCCGCGTCAGGGATGGATCTCGCCGGATGTTTTTATCCCCATTGCGGAAGAACATCACCTGATAGTGCCGCTTACCCGTTATGTGATGATGGAAACCATCCGTCAACTCCACGTTTTTCCAATGAGCAGTCAGTTCCACATCGGCATTAACGTCGCCCCCAGCCATTTTCGCCGTGGCGTATTGTTAAAAGATCTCAATCGTTACTGGTTTAGTGCTAACCCGATTCAGCCACTAATCCTCGAAATTACCGAGCGCGATGCCTTACTGGATGTTGATTATCGGATTGCCCGCGAACTGCATCGTAAAAACGTCAAACTGGCGATTGATGACTTCGGCACCGGCAACAGTTCGTTTTCCTGGCTGGAAACGTTACGTCCTGACGTGCTGAAAATTGATAAGTCATTTACCGCAGCTATCGGTTCTGACGCGGTTAACTCAACGGTGACCGATATCATCATCGCGCTGGGGCAAAGACTGAATATTGAACTGGTGGCAGAAGGTGTGGAAACGCAAGAACAAGCGAAGTATTTGCGCCGTCATGGCGTGCATATTTTACAAGGGTATTTGTACGCGCAGCCCATGCCGCTGCGTGATTTCCCGAAATGGCTGGCGGGCAGCCAACCGCCGCCCACCCGGCATAATGGGCGCATCACACCCATTATACCGTTACGTTAACGCTTACTCGTCTTCATCGTGCGCCGGTTGCTCTTTAACAATGCGAACCAGATCAACACGATAATCATTGGCTTCTACGATGGTGATATGCAGCGGTCCAACATCGATCACGTCGCCTGCGCGTGGAATGTGACCATTTGCCGAAATTACCAGACCTGCAACCGTCGCAATATCATCATCATCGGTAAGGTGCTCAACATCAAGCGCCTGCTGTAAGGCATGTAAGTCTGTACCACCTTTTACCAGCCAACCGTCGCCATCGATAACAATTTCCGGCGTTTCATCTGCATCAGGGAACTCACCAGCAATGGCTTCCAGTACATCCAGCGGCGTAACCAGACCTTGCACCACACCAAACTCGTTGGTGACGATAACAAAACTACCGCGAGCACGACGCAACACGCCCAGCAGGTTGATCGGGTCGAGGGTTTCCGGAACGATTATCGCCGGAGAAGCAGAAGCAATTGCCGTCACGTCGACACCGACTTCCAGTGCCACCAGCAGTTCTTTGGCACGCACGATACCGATGATTTCATCCAGTTCACCACGACATACCGGAAACAGGCTGTGCGGTGAAGAAAGCAGTTGCTGGCGGATTTCATCAACGCCAAGGTTAGCATCTACCCAACTGATCTCACCGCGTGGCGTCATAATGCCGCGCAGAGAGCGTGACGCCAAAGTCAGTACGCCGTTAATCATATAACGCTCTTCTTCGGCAAAGGCACCTTCTGGAACCGGAATTGGCACCGGGTTATCAGCATCGTGTTGAATATTTGCCTGACGTTTACCCCCCATCAAACGCAGAATGGCATCGGCGGTACGCGCACGCAGCGGTAAAGTCGACTGATGGCGAATAAAGTTACGCCGCGCAATCTGGTTAAACACTTCGATGATGATCGAGAAACCAATTGCTGCATACAGGTAGCCTTTTGGAATATGGAAACCAAAACCTTCAGCTACGAGACTCAGACCAATCATCAACAGGAAGCTCAAACAGAGCACTACAACTGTTGGATGCTGGTTAACGAATCGCGTCAGCGGTTTCGATGCCAGCAACATAACTGCCATCGCAATCACTACCGCAGCCATCATTACCGGTAGATGGTTGACCATCCCTACGGCAGTAATCACTGCATCCAGCGAGAAGACAGCGTCAAGGATGACAATCTGTGTGACGACCACCCAGAAACTGGCATAACCTTTACCGTGACCAGAGTCATGATCGCGGTTTTCCAGCCGCTCATGCAACTCGGTTGTCGCTTTGAACAGCAAGAATATCCCCCCGAACAGCATAATCAGATCGCGCCCGGAGAAAGAAAAATCCATTACGGTAAATAGTGGTTTGGTCAGCGTGACCATCCATGAAATCAGCGATAACAGCCCCAGGCGCATAATCAACGCCAGTGACAGCCCCAACAAACGCGCTTTATCACGTTGTTTCGGCGGCAGTTTATCGGCAAGGATGGCGATAAAAACCAGGTTATCGATACCCAGCACGATTTCAAGGACGACAAGCGTGAGCAGCCCCGCCCAAATCGAGGGATCCATTAAGAATTCCATGACAAGCTCCTGCTTAAGGAATAGCTAATCGGCGCCAGAAATAATGCAGGCGAAACGAGAAAATACAAACAAAAGGTGCGGCAAAAAATGCCAGGAAGGCAGGCGCTATATGGCCTGATGCTGAAGTGACGTCGGTGACGATCCATACTGCGGGCTGCAGCCCTATACTCCTTGGTTGTTAAACGGGAGTTAAACATATCAGAGAGATCTCTGATTTGGCAAAGATTTACCTTCCTTTGCAAATGAATGTGACAACATTTTTTACTCTTTCGGAATTTTGTCAATTCAAAGTTAATTTACGGATCTTCATCACATAAAATATTTTTTTCGATATCTAAAATAAATCGCGAGGCACAGGGGGTTTCTGGTTGTAGCCCTTATCTGAATCGATTCGATTGTGGACGACGATTCAAAAATACATCTGGCACGTTGAGATGTTAACAATAATAAGGAGGTAGCAAGTGACCATTGCTATTGTTATAGGCACACATGGTTGGGCTGCAGAGCAGTTGCTTAAAACGGCAGAGATGCTGTTAGGCGAGCAGGAAAACGTTGGCTGGATCGATTTTGTTCCTGGCGAAAATGCCGAAACGCTAATCGAAAAGTACAACGCTCAGTTGGCAAAACTCGACACCACTAAAGGCGTGCTGTTTCTCGTTGATACATGGGGAGGCAGTCCGTTCAATGCTGCCAGCCGCATTGTCGTCGACAAAGAGCATTATGAAGTGATCGCAGGCGTTAACATTCCAATGTTAGTGGAAACGTTAATGGCTCGTGATGATGACCCAAGCTTTGACGAACTGGTAGCACTGGCCCTAGAAACAGGCCGCGAAGGTGTGAAAGCACTGAAAGCGAAACCAGTTGAAAAAGCAGCACCTGCCCCCGTCGCAGCGGCACCTAAAGCGGCTCCTGCACCAGCAAAACCGATGGGACCAAACGACTATATGGTAATTGGCCTCGCGCGTATCGACGATCGTTTGATTCACGGTCAGGTTGCTACCCGCTGGACCAAAGAAACTAATGTCTCCCGTATCATCGTAGTTAGTGACGAAGTGGCTGCGGATACCGTTCGTAAGACACTGCTCACCCAGGTTGCACCTCCCGGCGTAACAGCGCATGTAGTTGATGTCGCCAAAATGATTCGCGTCTACAACAACCCGAAATATGCGGGCGAACGCGTGATGCTGTTATTTACCAACCCGACAGATGTTGAGCGTCTCGTTGAAGGCGGCGTGAAAATCACCTCAGTCAACGTCGGTGGTATGGCATTCCGTCAGGGCAAAACTCAGGTGAATAACGCGGTTTCGGTTGATGAAAAAGATATCGAAGCGTTCAAGAAACTGAATGCGCGCGGTATCGAGCTGGAAGTCCGTAAGGTTTCCACCGACCAGAAACTGAAAATGATGGATCTGATCAGCAAAATCGATAAGTAACGTATTGTGTTGATTATCACTCAGTTTTCACACTTAAGTCTTACGTAAACAGGAGAAGTACAATGGAGATTACCGCTCTTCAAATTGTGCTGGTATTTATCGTAGCCTGTATCGCAGGTATGGGATCAATCCTCGATGAATTTCAGTTTCACCGTCCGCTAATCGCGTGTACCCTGGTGGGTATCGTTCTTGGGGATATGAAAACCGGTATTATTATCGGTGGTACCCTTGAAATGATCGCGCTGGGTTGGATGAACATCGGTGCCGCTGTTGCACCTGACGCCGCCCTGGCTTCTATTATTTCTACCATTCTGGTTATTGCTGGTCATCAGAGCATCGGTGCCGGTATCGCGCTGGCAATCCCTCTGGCAGCAGCAGGCCAGGTGCTGACCATTATCGTTCGTACTATTACCGTTGCCTTCCAGCACGCTGCGGATAAAGCAGCTGAAAACGGTAACCTGACGGCGATTTCATGGATCCACGTTTCGTCTCTGTTCCTGCAAGCTATGCGTGTGGCTATTCCGGCCGTTATCGTTGCGCTTTCTGTTGGTACCAGTGAAGTTCAAAACATGCTGAACGCCATTCCGGAAGTGGTGACCAATGGTCTGAACATTGCCGGTGGCATGATCGTGGTAGTTGGTTATGCGATGGTTATCAACATGATGCGTGCTGGCTACCTGATGCCGTTCTTCTACCTCGGCTTCGTAACCGCAGCATTCACCAACTTTAACCTGGTTGCTCTGGGTGTCATCGGTACCGTTATGGCGGTGCTCTACATTCAGCTGAGCCCGAAATATAACCGTGTCGCCGGTGCGCCAGTTCAGGCTGCTGGTAACAACGATCTCGACAACGAACTGGACTAACAGGTGAGCGAAATGGTTGATACAACTCAAACTACCACTGAGAAAAAACTCACTAAGAGTGATATTCGTGGCGTCTTCCTGCGTTCTAACCTTTTCCAGGGTTCATGGAACTTCGAGCGTATGCAGGCGCTGGGCTTCTGCTTCTCTATGGTGCCGGCGATTCGTCGCCTCTACCCGGAAAATAACGATGCCCGTAAACAGGCGATTAAACGTCACCTCGAATTCTTTAACACCCAACCGTTCGTGGCGGCGCCAATTCTGGGCGTAACCCTGGCGCTGGAAGAACAGCGTGCTAACGGTGCAGAGATCGACGATGGTGCAATCAACGGTATCAAAGTAGGTCTGATGGGTCCGCTGGCAGGTGTAGGCGACCCAATCTTCTGGGGTACGGTACGTCCCGTATTTGCAGCGCTGGGCGCCGGTATCGCGATGAGCGGCAGCCTGTTAGGTCCGTTGCTGTTCTTTATCCTGTTTAACCTGGTACGTCTGGCAACGCGTTACTACGGCGTAGCATATGGTTACTCCAAGGGCATCGATATCGTTAAAGATATGGGCGGCGGCTTCCTGCAAAAACTGACGGAAGGGGCGTCTATTCTCGGCCTGTTTGTCATGGGGGCATTGGTTAACAAGTGGACACATGTCAATATCCCGCTGGTCGTCTCACGCATCACTGACCAGACGGGTAAAGAGCACGTTACCACTGTACAGACCATTCTTGACCAGTTAATGCCGGGCCTGGTACCGCTGCTGCTGACCTTCGCCTGTATGTGGCTGCTGCGCAAAAAAGTGAACCCGCTGTGGATCATCGTTGGCTTCTTCGTCATCGGTATCGCTGGTTACGCTTGCGGCCTGCTTGGACTGTAAGACTGTTGTACACTACCGGGGCCTTTTGGCCCCGTTTTTTTATCTGGAGGATTAATGACAATCACGGAACTGGTGCTGATTCTGTTCATCGCCGCACTGCTTGCCTTTGCGATATACGATCAGTTCATTATGCCCCGCCGCAATGGCCCCACCCTGCTGGCAATTCCTTTGCTGCGGCGCGGTCGCATCGACAGCGTTATCTTCGTCGGGCTGATTGTCATTCTTATCTACAATAATGTGACCAGTCATGGCGCACAAATTACCACCTGGTTATTAAGTGCTCTAGCGCTGATGGGTTTTTATATATTCTGGATCCGCGTTCCGAAGATCATCTTTAAACAGAAAGGTTTTTTCTTCGCCAATGTCTGGATTGAATATAGCCGGATAAAAGCAATGAACTTATCGGAAGATGGTGTCCTGGTTATGCAATTAGAACAGCGTCGGTTGTTAATCCGCGTTCGAAATATCGACGATCTGGAAAAGATTTATAAACTTCTTGTTTCAACTCAATAGGTTATATCTTTAGCCAAAGCTATGTTAAGTGTGTTTTTAATAACCAGACATAGCTTAGGCTATATTATCTCTTCGATCATTTGTTATTTATTTTAACGTTTCATTTATATATAAATCTAAATGAAAATCGTTATCAATGAAGTAATGAAATAATATATTCCAACAGTTGTTTTATATTCTCAAAATATGTTAAGGTTGCGCCCTCATTTGGGGAGTAGCCGATTTCCAGACTCCGGAAATGTACGTGTCAACATACTCGTTGCAAAACGTGGCACGTACGGACTGAACATTTTCAGTCAGGCGAGACCATATGCACATCAATCGCTATGCCTGCATGAGCGCCTCTTGTCGTTCATGTGTGCATGTTTGCGGGGGGCGAAGATGTGTTTTATGGATACCCCGGTCAGGACGTTGTCATGAATATCACTGCTACTGTTCTTCTTGCGTTTGGTATGTCGATGGATGCATTTGCTGCATCAATCGGTAAAGGTGCCACCCTCCATAAACCGAAATTTTCTGAAGCGTTGCGAACCGGCCTTATTTTTGGTGCCGTCGAAACCCTGACGCCGCTGATCGGCTGGGGTATGGGCATGTTAGCCAGCCGCTTTGTCCTCGAATGGAACCACTGGATTGCGTTTGTGCTGCTGATATTCCTCGGCGGGCGAATGATTATTGAGGGTTTTCGTGGCGCAGATGATGAAGATGAAGAACCGCGCCGTCGACACGGTTTCTGGCTACTGGTAACCACCGCGATTGCCACCAGCCTGGATGCCATGGCTGTTGGTGTAGGTCTTGCCTTCCTGCAGGTCAACATTATCGCGACCGCATTGGCCATTGGTTGTGCAACCTTGATTATGTCGACATTAGGGATGATGGTTGGTCGCTTTATCGGCTCAATTATTGGGAAAAAAGCGGAAATTCTCGGCGGGCTGGTACTGATCGGCATCGGCGTCCAGATCCTCTGGACGCACTACCACGGTTAATTTGTTCGCTGCCAGAGGTGAATATTAAAGTCCGTCTGGCAGTCGAATACTTCTTTTGCCGCCAACGTTTGCCAGACATCAGGCTTCGCACGCCAGGCAAACGGCGTCATCTGCAACAATGCAACAGCTTCATCGCCGCGAAGACGCATCGGATACCGCAGTTCATCGCTCTGCTGTAATGCAAAACCTTCCAGTTGTTCAGTATGGGGGGCATGCAGAAGTACTTCGTCGTAAATCAGCCCTTTCAACTCCATTAAATGTCGTGGCCCTGGAGTAACGGTAATTACCCACCCTCCCGGTTTGACGACACGCGCTAACTCTTCTGCTTTGCATGGCGCGTAGATGCGAATAATGGCATCCATACTGGCATCGGCAAAAGGCAGACGGTGGCTGGAAGCGACACAAAAGGTAACCTGCTTATAGCGTTTCGCCGCAGCTTTAATTGCGACCTTAGAGACATCAAGACCAAAGGTTGTCACTACTGGCAAGGCATCGGCAAAAGCATGAGTGTAATACCCTTCCCCACAGCCAATATCCAGTACCGCTGTTGCGTGCTCATTAAGACATCCACGCAATTGAGCGACTATCGCATCACGAAGCGGCTGGTAATGACCGGCATCTAAAAACGCACGTCGCGCCTGCATCATTTCCGCGCTGTCTCCAGGATCGCGGGATCGTTTATATTGAACGGGTAGCAGATTGACATATCCCTCTTTCGCCATATCAAATTGATGCCGCTGCGGACAGATATAGCTATTTTTTTCAAGAGATAGAGGCTGGTGGCAAAGTGGACAGGAAAACGACATGAAAACTCCGGCGGGATACTAAATGCCGCAAGTGTAACGCGAATCGCGCTGCGGGCAAATATTCGAAGATCGTAAGGGAGCATTAAACAAAGTAAAAAGCCTCGCTTTTTCGACGAGGCTTTATAGCGAGATTGAAGTGCGTTAACACTTCAGATCAGTGAATTCGATCAGATAGCGGTTACGTTAACAGCTGCCGGACCTTTCTGGCCGTCCTGAATTTCGAACTCAACGTTCTGGCCTTCGGCCAGAGTTTTGAAGCCATTACCCTGGATAGCGGAGAAGTGTACGAACACATCTTTGCTGCCATCAGCCGGAGTAATGAAGCCAAAACCTTTAGACTCGTTGAACCACTTAACCTGACCTTTAATCTTTGCCATTTGAAAAATTCCTTAGATTGTTTTCTTCGCCCGCAGGCATTACAGAGATAAAACTGACACATTACTGCTTGAGGCACTAATATAAGGTTCGGCAGAGAAGCGGTATTCAACGACAACGTGTTTACTCAGGACTTCTTTACTGAAAATGCCACACATAAACAGAACTGTACCTCGTTTAACCCAAAGCTGTTATCACATACAACGTTAATTATGGCAAGCCATTTTTAAACATGTCTCGATCAGCTGCACAAATCTCGATGCGCCTTCCACTTTTTTTGCACATTTATGCAACGAACTGCGTGTCGATATATCGAGACACTTAAGCATACCAGTACAAACAGATGCCTGAACTGATGTGGTTTCTAACATAGTTCAATAAGTTCTAATCTTCCAGTTCAGAAATACAATTTAATTCCACAATGTGTGTGATATCACTTTTTATACTATGTAATGATAAAGTGTTATATAACTTTATCTCATAAAACAGTCAGTTAACAACATACATAGATGCAATGCCGATGCCATATTCAAAGCATGTTAATAATGTAAAATAAGAAAAAATGATGAATGATAAAAAAATGAGAAGAGAAACGTTTCGCTTATAAACAATGCTGTAATTAATCAATATTCCGATGCAAACATCCCAATCAGCAAGTATAAAAAATAACTTTTTCTGATGTCAAAATAAATGAATAAATAACAGTGAAAATAATCAAAATCCAATAAAGGATTAATTTTAATCAATTGCATCATTATAGTGCATGTAAGAATGATGAGATGAGTAACCCATCAACACAGGGTTACTCAAATTGCAGGAAGGATTACCGTTCTGCTACCAGACGAATAATATCTTCATCTTCACCCATTTTTTGGTTCTCAGTAACCTTTTCATCGGCTTTTTCAGGTGCGTTAGCTTCGCACAAGCGGCGTAACAGTACATTCTGCCGTTTTTGCTGATCCAGTAATGCCTCAAGCAGTTCAATCTGTTCGTTAGTCCGGGAACTGGCTCGGTTGATGAAAAACCACAAGATGGGCCCAATAATAAGAACTACTACCGATACGACCAAAGACGCAATGTTCATCACGCCTGAATTTACAACTTCGTTCATTTAACCACCTCTAAGTAGAGGCGCCATTTTACCACTGCTACGCAGGAAGGAAATCTACTGATGAAAAAATGATATCACCATGGGATGAACTGATTGATGGCACAAATTCCGCTGAAAAATTGCACATCCTGATCGCACATTATGTTGAATACCTGCATCCATAGCAGCAAGAAAGCCAGCACAGCGGCAACCAGAACGACCCATCGAAACTTTTTCACTCCAATCTCCGTTTAACCTATCTTCTGCCTTTAAACTATCATGCGTTAGTTAAACAACGTCTAACCATGTCGATATTCGTGCTTTTTCGGAATGATACGCTTGCTTCAGTCCATATTGCCGCTACGATTAAGCAAACAAAAAGAGAAGAGGTCGTAATGCGATTCATCATTCGCACAATTATCTTGATAGCACTGGTATGGACAGGATTATTACTCAGCGGATATGGCGTTCTGATTGGAAGCAAGGAAAATGCTGCCGGGTTAGGGCTGCAATGCACATATCTCACCGCCCGAAGCACAAACACGGTGCAATATCTGCATACTAAAAGTGGATTTTTGGGGATTACAGATTGCCCGCTGCTACGTAAAAGCAATATCGTCGTCGATAATGATTGATAGATAACGGTACAAATATCCACATCAAAACTAATGGATATAAAGTACTTTCATCTTCTGCCCGAACGATATCACTATTAACATTATTTAATCCACGCTAAATGAAGAACCTGTCTGAATTTTATGCAGACAGGTTCTTATTTTAATCAGAATGGATAGTCGTGATACCCCATTTGTGCGGATATTTTGCGCGCTGCCGTATGCAACATAGCCACATACTCCTGCAAACGTTCTTCAGAAAAACGCAGCGTCGGGAAGGAAATACTCAAGCCGGCAATCACCACGCCAAAGCGGTCAAACACCGGAACGGCGATGCAGCGCAGTCCTTCTTCCTGTTCTTCGTTATCTTCGCCGTATCCCTGCTCACGGACCTGATCTAACACGGGTAATAAAGCCTCTGTGCTAGTGATGGTCCGATCGGTGCTGCGTTTATATTCCACGCCTTCAAGGATTTGCTTCACTTCATCGCGATCGCGCCATGCCAGCAGCACCTTACCAATCGCAGTGCTGTACAGCGGATTACGACGGCCAATCCGTGAATACATGCGCAAATTGTACATAGAGTCAATTTTGTGGATGTAAACGATACTGTCTTCATCCAGTGCGCCAAGATGAATGGTTTCTTTGGTCAAACGGGAGATCTCACGCATCTGGATATCAGCACTGCGAATAAGATCGACGTTTTGTAGCGCACGAGCGCCCAGCTCAAATAATTTCAGGGTCAGAGAGTATTTCTCCGACTCCCCTTCCTGCGCGACATAGCCCAAGGTTTTCATGGTCTGTAAAAAGCGATAAACGGTGCTTTTTGACATCATGACGCGCTGTGACAGCTCGGTTATCCCTATTTCGCGCTCTTCGCCCAGCGCCTGCAAAATGCCAAAAACCTTCAGTACGGAAGATACAGAATCAGGTTGTTTATCCAGATCTGCGTTAGCCATTTATCACCTCATTGCGAGTGTTTTATAAAAATTAGAACTGTTTTTTATTATAATTTCGCGCCAGGGTGGTCGCAATCCATCTTTTGCCGGTTAGTTACAATTCTGCGACATTCACCGTGAATATCAGTGCTAAAATCATACCCCTGTTGATTATTACCAAAAGATATAAAATTCCTATGCCAAAAGTTCAGGCCGATGGCCTGCCGTTGCCTCAGCGGTACGGCGCAATATTAACCATTATTATTGGTATTTCGATGGCGGTTCTCGACGGCGCTATCGCTAATGTCGCCTTGCCAACCATTGCAACCGATCTCCACGCCACACCAGCCAGTTCCATCTGGGTGGTGAATGCCTACCAAATCGCGATTGTTATCTCCTTACTCTCGTTCTCTTTTTTGGGCGATATGTTTGGCTATCGACGAATTTATAAATTCGGTCTGGTGGTTTTTCTGCTCTCATCGTTGTTCTGCGCTCTTTCTGATTCACTGCAAATGCTAACCCTGGCGCGTGTAATACAAGGTTTTGGCGGCGCGGCGTTAATGAGCGTCAATACTGCACTCATCCGCTTAATCTACCCACAACGTTTTCTGGGGCGAGGGATGGGAATTAACTCTTTTATCGTCGCCGTCTCCTCCGCTGCCGGGCCGACGATCGCCGCCGCAATCCTTTCAATTGCGTCCTGGAAGTGGTTATTTTTAATTAATGTACCGTTGGGTATTATCGCCCTACTCCTGGCAATGCGTTTTCTGCCGCCAAATGGTTCTCGTGCCAGTAAGCCGCGGTTTGACCTGCCCAGCGCCGTGATGAATGCGCTGACATTTGGCCTGCTTATTACTGCATTGAGTGGTTTTGCTCAGGGGCAATCACTGACGCTGATCGGTGCTGAACTGGCAGTAATGATTATTGTTGGTATTTTCTTTATTCGCCGCCAGCTTTCCCTTCCTGTTCCACTGCTACCGGTGGATTTACTGCGTATTCCGCTGTTTACACTATCAATTTGTACCTCCATTTGTTCTTTCTGCGCGCAAATGCTGGCGATGGTTTCCCTGCCTTTTTATTTGCAAACCGTACTTGGACGTAGTGAAGTTGAGACAGGTTTGCTCCTGACCCCGTGGCCGTTGGCAACGATGGTAATGGCTCCGCTGGCAGGTTATTTGATAGAGCGCGTCCATGCAGGATTGCTTGGTGCTTTAGGGCTGTTCATCATGGCCGCGGGACTTTTTTCTCTGGTCCTGTTGCCAGCTTCGCCTGCCGATATCAATATCATCTGGCCGATGATCTTATGCGGTGCAGGCTTTGGGTTATTCCAGTCCCCCAATAATCACACCATTATTACCTCCGCCCCGCGTGAGCGTAGCGGTGGTGCCAGTGGAATGTTGGGTACAGCGCGTCTGCTTGGTCAGAGTAGCGGTGCAGCTCTGGTGGCGCTGATGTTGAATCAGTTTGGTGATAATGGTACGCACGTCTCGCTGACGGCTGCGGCTATTCTGGCAGTGATCGCCGCCTGTGTCAGTGGTTTACGCATTACCCAACCGCGCGCACAAGGCTAAAAAAAAAGCGCGTCAACCAGGACGCGCTTTTTTATAATTTACTGCAAATTACTTCAGGTATTCACCGGTACGCAGGGCTTCAATACGTTTATCCAGCGGCGGGTGAGTCATGAACAGCTCACTCAGCGATTTGGACTTACCATTGATACAAAAAGCCATCATGCTGGTTGCTTCCTGCGGCTCATAGCTGGTTTTCAGACGCTGCAGCGCAGCAATCATTTTCTCACGACCAACCAGTTTGGCTGAACCTGCATCGGCATGGAATTCACGGTGACGCGAGAACCACATGGTGATAATGCTCGCCAGAATACCAAATACCAGCTCCAGAACCGTCGCAACCGCAAAGTAGATCAGCGGGTTACCGTTGCTCTCTTCACCTTCATCACGGTTACCGCCCATAAAGCCCGCGGCAAGCTGCGCCAGAATACGTGAAATAAAGATAACGAAGGTGTTTACCACGCCCTGAATCAGCGTCATGGTAACCATGTCACCATTCGCAATATGGCTAATTTCGTGGGCAATTACCGCCTCGGCTTCATCCGGGCTCATGTTCTGCAGCAAACCGGTGCTGACAGCAACCAGAGAGGCATCACGACGAGCACCTGTCGCAAAGGCGTTGATATCCGGCGCATGGTAGATAGCTACTTGCGGCATAGCAATCCCCGCCTGACGGGCCTGGGTTGCTACAGTATTGACCAGCCAACGTTCCCTTTCGTTACGCGGTTGCTCGATCACTTCCCCGCCAACAGATCGTAATGCCATCCATTTGGACATCAGAAGCGAAACGAAGGAACCACCAAAACCGAACAGCAAGGCCATAATCATCAGCCCCTGAACGCTGCTCGACTGTATCCCTGTCAGGCTCAGTACCAGCCCGAAAACGACCATAACGGCCAGGTTCGTTAGCAGGAAGAGCGCGATTCGCATCATAATTTTCTTTTTACCTCAGTTTAACAAAACGCAATATGCGATACCCACATCGTATGGGTTACGCGACTATTTTCAAGTCTGGATAGAGCGTAAGTCACCAGAAAGACACAACTTTACATTTTGTAGCATCTGATTTACGGCATCTTGCCACTGTTAAAAAATCAGGCACAATTTCTTGTGCCTGATTGATGTTACTTGACGGGAGCGGGCTGTTCCGCTGGTCTGGATTTTTCCAGCTTCGCCAGATCGAGTGCGATATTCACTGTCTCGTCCAGATACGGATCTGGCTCCTTGTAATCTTTTGGCAAATCATCCAGTTTCTTCAACTCCGGTTTTCCTTCGCGTTTAAAGCGATCGTTCAAGCGCGCCAGACGCATCGCATCATCTTCATTGTTCTCTTTCTCACGCACAGCGTAATTCAGAGAAACAATATTGCGTTTGTCCTTCATGGCATTGAAACGAGCAATATCCTTCATGATGTTCTGGAATTCAGGATCCTTCGCGATGCGCGCATTATGTTCCTTCAGCAATTCCGGCTCAAACGCCGATAAATCGCCAAATTTCACATAAGTTGCAGCATCAATGCTATCCCACGGCAGCGCGTTATCTTCGAATTTCTCTCCCGTTTCCGTCTCTTCATTGCCCGTCGGCATGATGATATCAGGCGTCACCCCCTTACGTTGGGTACTGCCACCGTTAACGCGATAGAATTTCTGGATTGTATACTGCACTGACCCCAGCGCCGGCCATTCAGGACGTAACATCTGATCGTAGATACGATTCAGAGAACGATACTGCTGGACAGTGCCTTTGCCGAATGTTGGTTCGCCCACAACCAGCGCGCGACCGTAATCCTGCATCGCGGCGGCAAAGATTTCTGAAGCCGAAGCACTGAATCGGTCAACCAATACCACCAGCGGGCCTTTATAGAACACCTGGCCGTCGGTATCACTGTCCTCGCGGACTTTACCATTGTTATCACGGACCTGAACAATCGGACCGGAAGGAATGAACAAACCAGAGAGCGATACTGCCTCGGTCAGCGCCCCGCCGCCATTGCTACGCAGGTCGATGACGACGCTGCTGACATTCTGTTTTTCCAGCTTCTGCAACTGAACTTTGACATCGTCTGTCAAGCCAACATAGAAGCCGGGAATATCCAGTACGCCCACTTTTTCTTTGCCGACAGTCTTCACGGACATTTTAACTGCGCGGTCTTCCAGACGAATGCGTTCACGCGTCAGTGTTACCGTACGGGTTTTAGTCCCTTTACCGGCTGGTAAAATTTCTAAACGAACTTTACTGCCTTTCGGCCCTTTGATTAAGGCAACGACATCATCAAGACGCCAGCCAATCACGTCAACCATCGGCTTGCCGGTTTGACCAACACCGACAATTTTGTCACCAACGCTGATAGCCTTACTCTTCGCAGCCGGGCCACCTGCCACCATCGAATTGATAACGGTGTAGTCATCATCCATTTGCAGCACCGCTCCAATACCTTCCAACGACAAGCTCATTTCAGTATTGAACTGTTCGGTATTACGCGGGGAAAGGTAGTTGGTATGCGGATCAATTTCGCGCGCAAACGCCGTCATTGCCAGCGAGAACACATCTTCGCTGTTAGTTTGCGCCAGACGACGAATGGCAAATTTATAGCGACGAGTCAGGGTTTCACGAATTTCTTTATCCGTTTTTCCTGTCAGCTTCAGACTTAACTCGTCGAATTTGACTTTGCTGTCCCACAGCGCGTTCAACTCGGCCTCGTTTTTCGGCCAGGGCGCTTTGCTGCGGTCCAGGTTATAAGTGTCGTTGCCGGTAAAATCCATCGGTTTTTCCAGTACCGATAAGGCGTACTGGTAACGTTCAAAACGGCGTTTTTGCGCCAGATTGTAAAGATCGTAGAAAACGTCAAGTTTACCGGAGCGCAGTTCATCGCCCAGCTCATTTTTCTTTTTCGCGAACTGTTCAACATCGCTTGCCAGCAGCACATTGTGGCTGTAATCAAGCAGGTTCAGGTAGCGGTCAAAGATTTTGGCCGAGAATGCCTGATCGAGGTCGAACTGGCGATAATGGGAGCGGGTAAAGCGCGACGTTACGCGCTCACTCACCGTCGCATGCTGCGTCTCTTCCTTTAATACCGGAATCTGATCAGCACGCGTAATATCTTCTACTGCGAAGGTCTGGCCTGCTATTGCAAGCAGGCCAGCTAACGCGGTAAGCCTAAAAAACATGTTCATGCCTGGCCCGGCCTCCGTTTCAGAACACCAGGTGTTCTGCGCGCACAATCAAAGACATACCCGAATTCAGCTGGACGCGGACGCCGTCTTTGGTGATTTCTAATACGGTGGCATCCATCGCATTTTGACCAGCTTTCACCTTCAGGGCTTGTCCGACAGTCAGAGCTGAAATGTCAGAAACTGGGGTGTGCTGTTCTTCGCGAGGTGCTTTTACTGTTTTTGGCGCTTTCTCAGCCGGTTTCTGCGCGCGAGGTTTGCGCTCGGCGCCTTCTTTACGGCGTTGCGCGGCAGGACGTGGCTTGCGTTCGCGGCGTGGTGCGTCTTCTTTCTCACCTGCAGCTGCGGCAGCTTCGCGTTTTTTCGCCTGCTGTTCGGCACGCTGCGCCTGGACGCGCGCTTTCGCTTCTTCAAGCTGCTTGCGAGCATGTTCTACATGCTGCTCGTCCAGCTCACCGCATGGGTTGCCGTCGAGATCGACACGCGTCGCGCCTGGTTTAACGCCATACAGATAGCGCCAGCTTGAAGTGTAGAGACGTAAAGCGGATCGCAGTTGCGTTTTGCTAAGGTTCATTTCCCCAGCAACGCGATCGACCAAATCCTGAAAAATACCGATTTTCAGCGGACGCGCTTCACCTTCCGCACTGAAACAGTGGGGAAAACGTTCGGCCAGAAACGCGATTACTTCTTTACTGCTATTCAACTTAGGTTGATTTTCCATGAAATTTCCTGATTACAACGGACGTAGCCAACAAGCGCAGGCATGAACAGGCGTCATTATAATGACGTCATCAGTAAATGCTACGTTATCCGTTGATTATCCTGCGACGCTCGCAAAGAATTTTTTGTAATCCGTCGTTGCAAGCACCTTTTCAAGCTGTGCCACAAGCTGACGTAAGCCTTGCTCGTCCTCGTCTGTAAAGCGACCGAAGACAGTACTGTCGATATCGAGAACGCCAATAATCTGATTTTTCACCACCAACGGCAGAACGATTTCAGAATTACTCGCCGCATCACAGGCGATATGCCCATCAAAGGCGTGAACATCCTCGATTCGCTGTACTTCATTGCGGGCAACTGCAGTCCCACACACGCCACGCCCTACCGGGATCCGTACGCAGGCAATTTTGCCCTGAAACGGCCCGAGTACCAGCGTATCGTCCTCAAGTAAATAAAACCCAGCCCAGTTTACGTCAGTCAGACGCTCGTATAACAAAGCACTGGTATTCGCCAGCGTTGCCAGAAAGCTGGTTTCTCCCGCCATCAACGCATTAAAGTCACGGTTTAAGTCCGCGTAAAATTCTGTTTTGTTCATTATATAATCACTTGGTTGTCTTACCTGGAACTGCCAGCCTATTAAAATAAGCATTAAATGCGTTAATGCTCAAGATCATTCCCATCATGGGTTAAGATAAATGTTAATTCTTATTACATTTGGCATGTCATGGCTCTTAACACCCCACAAATTACGCCGACAAAAAAGATAACAGTGAGCGCAATTGGCGAGGCACTACCGTGTGGTGATTATCAGCGTTGCCCGCAATGTGACATGCTGTTTAGCCTGCCCGAGATAAATTCTCACCAGAGTGCCTATTGCCCGCGCTGTCAGGCGAAAATTCGCGATGGGCGTGACTGGTCGCTCACAAGGCTGGCTGCAATGGCTTTTACTATGTTGTTGCTTATGCCGTTTGCCTGGGGCGAACCTCTATTACATATCTGGCTGTTAGGTATCCGTATCGACGCCAATGTAATGCAAGGCATCTGGCAAATGACCAAACAGGGCGATGCGATAACCGGCGCAATGGTGTTTTTCTGCGTTATAGGTGCACCTCTCATACTGGTGACCTCTATTGCTTATTTATGGTTTGGCAATCGGCTGGGAATGAATTTACGCCCGGTATTGCTGATGCTGGAGCGACTAAAAGAGTGGGTAATGCTGGATATCTATCTGGTCGGCATTGGCGTTGCTTCTATAAAGGTACAGGATTACGCCCATATCCAGGCGGGCGTCGGGCTATTCTCTTTTTTCGCGCTGGTGATTTTAACAACAGTGACATTGTCACATCTTAATGTTGAACAGCTGTGGGAGCGATTTTATCCGCAGCACCCTGCCACGCGTAGGGACGAGAAATTACGCGTTTGCATGGGTTGTCACTTTACCGGCTATCCCGATCCGCGCGGTCGTTGTCCCCGTTGCCATATCCCACTTCGCTTGCGTCGCCATCATAGTATTCAAAAATGCTGGGCGGCGCTTTTGGCTTCAATTGTCTTATTGTTACCTGCCAACCTGCTGCCTATTTCGATCATCTACCTGAACGGTGGACGACAAGAAGATACGATTCTTTCCGGAATTATGTCGCTGGCGAACAGCAATATTGCAGTTGCCGGAATTGTTTTTATCGCCAGTATCCTGGTGCCGTTCACCAAAGTGATCGTCATGTTTACTTTACTGGTAAGCATTCATTTTAACTGCCAGCAAGGCTTACGCACGCGGATTTTGCTATTGCGGATGGTGACCTGGATTGGCCGTTGGTCGATGCTCGATCTATTTGTCATTTCATTAACCATGTCGCTGATTAATCGCGATCAGATCCTCGCTTTTACTATGGGACCCGCTGCGTTTTATTTCGGCGCAGCGGTTATTTTGACTATTCTTGCTGTGGAATGGCTGGACAGCCGCTTACTTTGGGATGCACATGAGTCAGGAAACGCCCGCTTCGACGACTGAAGCGCAAATTAAAACTAAACGCCGTATCTCACCTTTCTGGCTGTTGCCGTTCATCGCGCTAATGATTGCCGGTTGGCTGATTTGGGGTAGTTATCAGGATAGAGGCAATACCGTCACCATCGACTTTATGTCGGCAGATGGCATTGTTCCGGGTCGCACGCCTGTTCGTTATCAGGGCGTTGAAGTCGGCACGGTGCAGGATGTCAGCCTCAGCGACGATCTACGAAAGATTGAAGTCAAGGTCAGCATCAAGTCCGATATGAAAGATGCGCTGCGCGAAGAGACGCAGTTCTGGCTGGTGACGCCGAAAGCCTCACTGGCAGGTGTTTCCGGGCTGGATGCGCTGGTCGGCGGTAACTATATCGGCATGATGCCGGGCAAAGGTAAAGAGCAAGATCATTTTGTGGCGCTCGATACCCAGCCAAAGTATCGGCTGGATAATGGTGATCTGATGATCCACCTGCAAGCCCCCGATCTCGGTTCATTGAACAGCGGTTCGCTGGTCTATTTCCGTAAAATTCCGGTGGGACGCGTCTATGACTATGCGATCAATCCCAATAAGCAAGGCGTGGTGATTGATGTCCTGATTGAGCGGCGTTTCACCGATTTGGTGAAAAAAGGCAGCCGCTTCTGGAACGTTTCCGGCGTTGATGCCAATGTCAGTATCAGTGGCGCGAAGGTAAAACTGGAAAGTCTGGCTGCCCTGGTTAACGGTGCGATTGCCTTCGATTCACCAGAAGAGTCGAAACCTGCCGATCCGGAAGATACCTTTGGTCTGTATGAGGATCTCGCCCACAGCCAGCGTGGGGTGATCATAAAGCTGGATCTACCAGGTGGAGCCGGATTAAACGCCGATTCAACGCCGCTCATGTACCAGGGACTGGAAGTCGGGCAACTGACCAAACTGAATTTAAACCCAGGTGGCAAAGTCACCGGAGAAATGACCGTTGATCCCAGCGTCGTCACTCTGCTTCGTGAAAACACCCGCATCGAATTACGTAACCCGAAGTTATCCCTCAGCGACGCCAATCTCAGCGCCCTGCTGACCGGCAAAACGTTCGAACTGGTACCGGGTGATGGCGAACCACGCAAAGAGTTTGTCGTTGTGCCTGGCGAGAAAGCTTTACTGCATGAACCCGATGTTCTGACGCTAACCCTGACAGCACCAGAAAGCTATGGAATTGATGCCGGTCAGCCGCTCATTCTTCACGGCGTACAGGTAGGTCAGGTTATCGACCGTAAACTCACCAGCAAAGGCGTGACATTTACCGTCGCTATCGAACCCCAGCATCGCGAACTGGTAAAAGGCGACAGCAAATTTGTCGTTAATAGTCGTGTCGACGTGAAAGTGGGTCTGGATGGTGTCGAGTTTCTCGGTGCCAGCGCCTCAGAATGGCTCAACGGCGGGATCCGTATTCTGCCAGGCGACAAAGGTGAGATGAAAACCAGTTACCCACTGTACGCCAATCTGGAAAAAGCCCTCGAAAATAGTCTTAGCGATTTACCTACCACGACCGTGAGTTTAAGTGCGGAGACACTGCCGGATGTGCAGGCAGGGTCGGTAGTGCTGTACCGTAAATTTGAGGTCGGTGAAGTGATTACCGTACGTCCACGGGCCAATGCGTTCGATATCGATCTGCACATTAAACCGGAATATCGCAACCTGCTGACCAGCAACAGCGTGTTCTGGGCTGAAGGTGGCGCGAAAGTTCAACTTAACGGCAGCGGCCTGACCGTTCAGGCGTCACCGCTTTCGCGGGCGTTAAAGGGAGCCATCAGCTTCGATAATCTCAGCGGTGCCAGCGCCAGCCAACGTAAAGGCGATAAGCGGATTTTGTATGCTTCCGAAACAGCGGCTCGTGCGGTTGGCGGGCAGATTACGCTCCACGCTTTCGATGCCGGAAAACTGGCGGTCGGTATGCCAATTCGCTATCTCGGTATTGATATCGGGCAAATCCAGACTCTGGATCTGATCACCGCGCGCAATGAAGTACAGGCAAAGGCGGTGCTCTATCCTGAATATGTCCAGACCTTTGCGCGCGGTGGTACACGCTTCTCAGTGGTCACACCGCAAATTTCGGCAGCAGGCGTTGAGCATCTTGATACGATCCTCCAGCCGTATATCAACGTCGAACCAGGTCGGGGTAATCCTCGCCGTGACTTTGAATTGCAAGAAGCTACCATTACTGATTCGCGTTACCTTGATGGCTTAAGCATTATTGTTGAAGCGCCGGAAGCCGGTTCGTTAGGTGTTGGTACGCCAGTACTGTTCCGTGGTCTGGAAGTAGGTACAGTCACCGGAATGACGCTGGGGACATTGTCAGATCGCGTGATGATTGCGATGCGCATCAGTAAACGTTACCAGCACCTGGTACGTAACAATTCCGTCTTCTGGCTAGCTTCGGGCTACAGTCTGGACTTCGGTCTGACGGGCGGCGTGGTGAAAACCGGTACCTTTAACCAGTTTATCCGTGGGGGTATCGCCTTCGCCACGCCTCCAGGTACACCGCTGGCACCGAAAGCCCAGGAAGGCAAACACTTCCTGTTGCAGGAAAGTGAACCGAAAGAGTGGCGTGAATGGGGAACAGCACTCCCCCGATAAGCCACATTGCTCCGGCGTGCCTGCGCCGGAGCGTTTATGCTAAACTGCGCGCCTGTTTTTTTGCCAGTGGTACATGCTCGTGGCCCAACACACCGTTTATTTCCCGGACGCCTTTCTGACACAAATGCGCGAAGCCATGCCTTCGACGCTCTCTTTTGATGATTTTCTCGCCGCCTGTCAGCGCCCGTTGCGCCGCAGCATTCGCGTAAATACCCTGAAAATCTCCGTTGCTGATTTCCTGCAATTAACCGCCCCTTACGGCTGGACGCTAACGCCGATTCCGTGGTGTGAAGAAGGTTTCTGGATTGAACGCGATGATGAAGAAACCTTGCCGTTGGGCAGTACCGCCGAGCATTTAAGCGGCCTGTTTTATATTCAGGAAGCCAGTTCAATGTTGCCCGTTGCCGCATTGTTTGCCGACGATAATACCCCACAGCGGGTGATGGATGTCGCCGCCGCGCCTGGTTCAAAAACCACACAAATTGCCGCTCGCATGAATAACGAAGGGGCGATTCTTGCCAATGAATTTTCCGCCAGCCGGGTAAAAGTGTTACATGCCAATATCAGTCGCTGCGGTATCCGTAACGTCTCTCTGACTCATTTTGATGGCCGCGTCTTTGGTGCGGCGTTACCAGAAATGTTCGATGCCATTTTACTGGACGCCCCCTGCTCTGGCGAAGGGGTGGTGCGTAAAGATCCCGACGCACTGAAAAACTGGTCACCAGAAAGCAATCAGGAAATTGCTGCCACCCAACGGGAACTGATCGACAGTGCCTTTCATGCATTACGCCCTGGCGGTACGCTGGTTTACTCGACCTGTACCTTAAACAAGGAAGAAAACGAAGCCGTTTGCTTGTGGCTGAAAGAGACTTACCCCGATGCAGTAGAGTTTTTACCGCTGGGCGATCTCTTCCCTGGTGCGGACAAGGCACTCACCGAAGAAGGCTTTTTGCACGTTTTCCCGCAAATTTACGACTGCGAAGGCTTCTTCGTTGCCCGGTTACGCAAAACACAGTCGATTCCCGCCTTACCCGCACCGAAATACAAAGTGGGTAATTTCCCGTTTAGCCCAATCAAAGATCGCGAAGCCGCACAAATTCGCCAGGCGGCGACTGCCGTTGGCTTACAGTGGGATGAAAATCTGCGCCTCTGGCAGCGCGATAAAGAACTCTGGCTGTTCCCTGCGGGTATTGAAGCCCTGATCGGTAAAGTCCGATTTTCCCGTCTGGGAATTAAGCTTGCTGAAACGCATAACAAAGGTTATCGCTGGCAGCATGAAGCGGTTATTGCCCTGGCCTCCCCCAACCATACGAACGCTTTCGAACTGACGCCTCAGGAAGCGGAAGAGTGGTATCGCGGGCGCGATGTTTACCCGCAAACCGTGCCAACTACGGATGATGTGCTGGTAACCTTCCAGCATCAGCCAATAGGTTTAGCCAAACGTATTGGCTCGCGACTGAAAAACAGTTACCCGCGTGAACTGGTGCGCGATGGGAAACTTTTTACCGGTAACGCCTGATAGCGCACAAAAAAAGCGCACTTTTTGACTGGCACATTCGCCTGCCTCAACTACGCTGAAAAATGGTGCGATCGGACTGGTCGTACCACAACCGGCAGATAAATGGAGAGCACGAAGATGAAAACCAGTGTGCGCATAGGCGCTTTTGAAATCGATGACGGCGAGTTACACGGCGAATCGCCAGGTGATCGAACATTAACAATTCCTTGTAAATCTGACCCCGATTTGTGTATGCAACTTGATGCCTGGGACGCCGAAACCAGCATTCCAGCTCTACTAAACGGCGAACACTCTGTCCTGTACCGTACCCGCTACGATCAAAAGTCTGATGCCTGGATTATGCGTCTTGCCTGATCCAAAAAGAACCCGTCGGCATGACGGGTTATTTATTCTGGTTATTTCCCCGAAGTAAAATCCTCTCCTAAACTTAACGGTACGGCACCACACTTCGAGGATGAAATGTTCGCGCTGGTACTTTTTGTTTGCTATCTGGACGCTGGCTGTGAAGATATTGTTGTTGATGTTTACAACACGGAACAGCAGTGCGTCTACTCAATGGACGATCAACGGATCCGCCACGGCGGCTGCTTTCCTGTTGAGGATTTTATTGATGGGTTCTGGCGGCCCGCGCAGGAGTACAGTGACTTTTAATTACTGGAGTTGTTCCATTGTGAGTGTCCCTCCGAAGACGGCGCCGGTGTCTATATAATGCAAGTTTCCAATATCTACTCGATGAGGTAACGGCGTATGTCCAAACCAGAAATGGTCAGCACCGGTAATTCCCTGCCCTTTTTGGCCTTCACGTAATCGCGAACGACTCCACAATACCTGGTGCAAATCGACGTCCTTTTGCCATTGATAAACGTCGTCAGGATAATCAGCATGGGCAATAACGTGTTTGCCAGTGCGACTGTTTAATTCAAGAATAAAAGGCAAATGCTGGCATTTGCTGAGCGCCCTTTCTGCTTGCTTCTGTTGCTTATCTGCCAGCGCAGCAAACCAGTCGCCACCGTTCATATACCATAAAGACATCTGCTGCGCGGCCAGCGCATCTATCGCCATCTGCTCATGATTGCCTCTTACCGCTCTGACCCAGCGTTTCTCCAGTAGTTGAAGACAACGTAAACTCTCCGGACCACGATCAATAACATCACCTACCGAGATCAATAAGTCTTGCCACGGGTCAAAACGGCAATGCCATAATTTGATACGCAGTAGCCCAAGGCAGCCATGAATATCCCCCACCAACCAGATATGTCGCCAATGGCTGCCATCAATTTTCTGATAGGTGCGGCCTGCCTCTTTCATCAATTTTTTACTCCCGCGCAGAAGGTCACATTATTTTAACATAAATGTTAAAAAAGGCTGGACTGAAGCAGTAGAGTGTGTGTTATGGTTGATTGTGAAGTCAGCACAGGGAAAACAGTGATGTATTCATCCGCTGGCTTAATAGATAAAAAGAGACCGAATACGATTCCTGTATTCGGTCCAGGGAAATGGCTCTTGGGAGAGAGCCGTGCGCTAAAAGTTGGCATTAATGCAGGCTTAGTTGCCTAGCCCTTTAAGAATAGATGACGACGCCAGGTTTTCCAGTCCACACGAAAAGTGGTCAGAAAAAAGCGTCTTAATCATCGTTTTAAAAATAAAAAAAACGCCCAATCTGATAAAAGATCCTGGGCGTTTTTTTTTGGCAAATCAAAAGACTAATTCAGGTAATCAGCAAAGTTTTTCAGCTCGTTCTATAAATGGCATCAGGCTCATTTTTTCACCGGGTTTGTTGGGATCTTCAATCTGGATCACTGAAATAGGCTGGGCCTTAGTCTTCCCACTGGAAACCTCTTTTTGCGCAACATCGTTCAAAGGGTATTGCACCAGGGTGCTGGGGTTAATGACATACAGCGCATTACCTGGTCGGCATGTCAACATCACTTCTTCGCGATTAAACGCCCATTTGTCTTTGCCAATTTCAAAACGGCTGACGGTAATCACCTGAGGAGCCGCCAGCGCCGCAGTGGAACTGGTGAGCAACAAAAACGCCAATATACTTTTTTTCATCATTTATCGTAATCCATCAAAACGGTTCCAGAGTCGCTAGCAGGCTGATAATCACCAGTACCACCGCGCCTATCGCCCATTCGAGTTGAGTCATCCATACAAACCAGGGAACAGCCCGGACTTCATCATGCCGCATTCTCGGGACCAGAACATAACGATTTGCCAGCGCGATAACCACCATAATCATTACCAGTATGACTTTGAGCAATAAGAGCTGGCCCCAGTAAGTGGCAAGCGTGGGGGGAAATCCCGTGATTAGTAATGCATTGAGCACACCACTTACTAGCACGCCAATGACAGCAAAATGTCCGCACCAGGAAAAACGCATCAGCGCATGAATGGCCGGACGTCTCCAGCGCCCTTTCACCAGCCGCATACACCAGACAACCGGCAGTAGCCCTCCAAACCATGCTGCAGCACAGATAAGATGTACGGCATGATTGGTCTGATGAATTTTTGCGGTTAATCCTTCATTTAATGTCGCGTGTCCCATACCCGCCATCAGGATAAATTGCGCGGTAGTCAGCATGAACAGTAACCGCAACATATTCCGTGGTTGCATCAGAACGACGGTCAACGTAACGAGAGCGAGAACGATTTGCCAGATCCAGACGCCTCCGAAGTGCGTTTGTAACACCGACTGCCAGATGCTCAGCGAAACGACATCTGGCCATCCCGCGCCCATCAACCCACCCTGAACGGCGAACATCGCTGCGGCACTGATCAAACTCCATGCGGCTACGTGCTGTTGTAAACGCAAAAAACGCTTCGTCAATAATCGACGAATCGTCACTGGTGCCAACCATGCCCCGTACATCGCGAAGCCAAAAACCAGCATCAGAGAGATAAAATGGATAAATCGCAGTGTGACCCAGGTAAGCGCTAGCATGCTTTATTTCACTGTAAAGGTGTACTGCCCTTTGGTTTTATGTCCGTCCACCGAAACAACATGCCAGTCAACGGTATAACTTCCGGGATTCAGGGCATCGGCAAGCGGAACGATCAATTGCTTTTTGTCTTGTTCATTACGTTTCGCGGGTAATGTTTTAACATTTTCATTCTTCGGGCCGATGATTTTGGCCCCACTGAATCCAGGTTCAATACCTTCAGAGAAATTTAAAGTAATGGCCTGTGGGGCAGCGGTGACCGCCGCATTCGCCGCAGGATACTGGTGAGTCAGGTGCGCATGAGCCCAGACGGAAGGGGCCGCCAGCGAACCGGCAATTATTGCCAGTGTATAACGAAGAGAACGCGCAGTTGAAACCATATTATCTATTCCTTTTTGTAATGAGTTTTTTACAGAGCATAACCTTGTCTAATGAGAGAGTCGAGGATCATCAATTCAGGCTTGCCATCCTGGCTGACTCTTAGTAACTTTTGCCCGCAATTAACGAGGAGACACCGTATGCTGAAGAATCTGGCCAAACTGGATCAAACTGAAATGGATAAAGTAAATGTCGATCTGGCCGCTGCCGGAGTGGCATTTAAAGAACGGTACAATATGCCGGTGATTGCTGAAGCGGTTGAACGTGAACAACCGGAGCACTTGCGTGGCTGGTTTCGTGAGCGCCTTATCGCCCACCGTCTCGCCTCTGTAAATCTGTCACGTTTACCTTACGAGCCAAAACTTAAATAAACCTTATATTAAGTTACACTTTCTTACATGGTGCCTGCTAAATTATAAGTATTTTCTCATACACGCCATTATTCGCAGACACTATGAAAAGGAAGTCATCATGTCGTACTGGAAAGTTGCAGCAGCACAATATGAGCCTCGTAATGCTTCACTCACTGAACAGGTAGCCCGTCATCTGGAGTTCGTGAGGGCTGCCGCCAAGCACCAGTGCGAACTGTTGGTTTTTCCCTCACTTTCTCTACTGGGATGCGATTACAAACGTCGTCCGCTTCCGTCTCCGCCCGATCTCTCGCTTTTAGACCCGCTTTGTTATGCAGCAACAACCTCGCGAATGACCATTATTGCTGGCCTTCCCGTTGAATATAATGAGCGGTTTATTCGCGGTATTGCAGTATTCGCCCCCTGGATGAAAACGCCAGGAATTTATCATCAAAGTCATGGTGCATGCCTGGGTCAACGTTCCGAAACCATCACTGTAGTGGATGGCCAACCGGAAGGTATTGATATGGACCCGAGTTGTTCACTCTTTACAACCGGGCAATGCATCGGTGAACCTGACCTGTTGGCTTCGACCCGACGCTTAGAGTTTTTCTCACATCAATACTCCATCGCTGTGCTAATGGCGAACGCCCGTGGTAACAGCGCACTGTGGGATGAACATGGCCGTCTTATTGTTCGCGCCGATCGCGGTTCTCTTTTGTTGGTTGGTCAGCGCTCTTCGCAGGGTTGGCAAGGCGATATCATTCCATTACGCTAGGCGTTTTCTTCCTGGAGCATGACCATGTTGCGCATTATCGATACAGAAACCTGCGGTTTGCAGGGAGGGATCGTTGAAATTGCCTCTGTTGATGTTGTTAACGGGAAAATCGTCAACCCTATGAGCCACCTAGTGCGTCCCGACCGCCCCATCAGTCCACAAGCCATGGCGATTCACCGTATTACAGAGTCCATGGTTGCTGACAAACCGTGGATTGAAGAAGTTATCCCGCACTATTACGGTAGCGAATGGTATGTCGCCCACAATGCCAGCTTTGACCGCCGGGTGTTGCCAGAAATGCCCGGTGAGTGGATTTGCACCATGAAACTGGCTCGTCGTTTGTGGCCAGGAATCAAGTACAGCAATATGGCACTGTATAAATCACGCAAGCTGAATGTCCAGACACCATCGGGTCTGCATCACCACCGCGCGCTGTATGATTGCTATATTACCGCAGCCCTGCTTATCGATATTATGAACACATCAGGCTGGACGGCGGAGCAGATGGCGGATATCACCGGGCGGCCGTCGTTGTTGACGACGTTCACGTTTGGCAAGTATCGCGGTAAAGCCGTATCAGACGTTGCAAAGCGCGATCCGGGCTATCTGCGCTGGTTGTTTAACAACCTTGACAGTATGAGCCCGGAGTTACGTTTAACCTTGAAGCATTATCTGGAGAGTGTTTAACCCGCTGATTGGCCTGGTAATGTCCCCTGCGCCAGGGCTATCAGAAAAGCATATTCCATCGCCACACCTTCGTAGGATTTAAAACGTCCGGATTTACCGCCATGCCCTGAATCCATGTCGGTACAAAGCAATAATAGATGGTTATCAGTTTTAAGCTCGCGCAGCTTAGCCACCCATTTTGCCGGTTCCCAGTATTGCACCTGTGAATCGTGTAATCCGGTCGTTACCAGCAGATGCGGATAAGCCTGAGCCGTGACATTGTCATACGGGCTGTAGCTTTTCATATACTCATAATATTGCGGATCCTGCGGATTTCCCCACTCTTCAAATTCGCCGGTAGTAAGAGGAATCGACTCATCAAGCATCGTTGTAACAACATCAACAAACGGTACCTGGGCAATCACGCCGTGGAATAACTCGGGGCGCTTATTAATTGCAACGCCCATCAACATACCGCCAGCACTGCCCCCCATCGCATAACAGAGTGAAGGTGAACCGTAGCCCAGTTTTAACAATGCGTCGCAGGCATCGAGATAGTCATTAAAGGTATTTTTCTTTTTCAGGAATTTACCGTCTTCGTACCATTGCTGCCCCAGCTCACCGCCGCCACGGACATGGACAATGGCGTAGACAAAACCGCGATCCAACAAACTTAGGCGGCTAAAACTAAAATCGGCATCAATGCTTGCGCCGTAAGAGCCATATCCATATACCAGCAGCGGGTTGTGGCCTTTCTGGAAATGCTTGCGATGATAGACCAGCGAAACAGGCACTTCGACGCCATCACGGGCAGTGATCCACAAGTGTTCGCTGCGATAATTCGCCGCATCGAAACCGGGGACTTCCGTTTGTTTTAATACCCGACGCTCTCCAGTATCCATATCCAGTTCAAACAATGTATCTGGCGTAGTCATGGAGGAATAGCCATAACGCAATCGTGAGGTTTCAGGTTCCGGGTTATAGGCAATCCAGGTAACGTAAGCCGGATCATCAAAGGCAATGCCGATAACCTCCCGCGTTTTGCGGTTGATTTGCCGCAGACTGGTTAACCCACGCTGACGCTCTTCAACCACCAACCAGTCAGTAAACAGCGTAAAGCCTTCGAGCATGATGTTATCGCGCGGTGGGATTAACTCTTCCCACTCTTGCTCATCACGCATACGGGTACGGTATAAGCCAAAATTTTTGCCGTTGCGGTTGGAGCGCAGATAAAACCGATGCTGGTAGTGATCAAGACTGTATTCGTGATCTTTGCGACGCGGTAAAAAGACAAACGGCTCGGCATCGGCCAGCTCTGCATCCAGCAGCCGAACTTCGCTGGTAGTGGCGCTGGCAAGATGAATAACCACATAGTGTTTCGACGTCGTTTTATGTAGGCTGACGTAAAAGGTATCGTCTTTTTCTTCGTAAATCAGTTTGTCTTCAGATGCTGGAGTGCCAATGGCATGCCGCCAGACCTGATACGGCAACAACGTCACTGGATGCTTGCGAACATAATAAAATGTCCAGGAGTCATTCGCCCAGACAAAGCTGGGTTCCACGTTATCCAACAGTTCGGGATACCAGTTGCCCGTTTCCAGATTGCGAAAACGGATACCGTACTGGCGTCGGGAAAGAAAATCTTCTGCAAGTGCCATAATCGTGTTATCGGGCGTAATCGCCATTCCGCCCATTGAATAAAATTCACTGTGCGCCGCCCGTTTGTTCGCATCGAGCAGAGTCTCCCATTCGTCCCACTCTTCACTGAACGCCGACTGACGCTGGTAGATTGCATATTCACAACCAGGTTCATAAATTTGCCGGTAGCGATAGCCATTTTTGACGTAAGGTGCAGAGACTTCTCTTTGCGGTATGCGGTCAATGATTTCTTTTAATATCCGATCCTGCAAAGCTTGTTGCGACGCCATGACCTGATGACCGTAGCTATTTTCTTGTTGCAGGTAATCCAGCACTTCCGGCTGCGAGCGTGTGTCGTCCCGCAGCCAGTAGTAATTATCGATGCGCGTGTCGCCATGAAGCGTCATGGCATGGGGGATGCGGGCGGCTTTTGGTAGCATGTTATTGTTCTTTCTGGTTGAAACATCTTATAAGGGTGGCAAAACTCACCCGGGATGCAAGCGAAACAGGGCGGTCATTGTATAGATGATGACAGGTAATGGTGTGAAAATCGAAAGGATGTCGCCCGCGAAAATTAATTCGCTCAAATAGCTATGCGGTTTTGTATAGCCCGATAAACAGGCATATCAGGCTATACGGAGTGAGATATTATTCAGACAAAGTGCGTTTTTGCTGTTCGAGATCGCGTTCAATTCCTTCACGGACTTCCTGGGGAATTTTCAGCGCATCCCCCAGTGCATTCAGGTAACTGCGCTCCATAAAATGGTCAATATCAATAGCCGCACAGCTCAGGAAATAGATCTCCAGTGCCTCTTCTTCGTTGCGAATCCCCTGGGCCAGGCGCTGCGGATCCAATGGTTGCTCGATTGCCTGTTCGATAAGTACACGCCCCTGCTCTTCAACACCAGCTTCACGCAATTGCTGGTCGATAGCCGCGCGTTCTTTACTATCGATATGACCATCGCTTTTGGCAGCAAAAACCAGGGCGAGGATTAAACGTTCTGTACGTTCATCCAGCGGCGTACTTTGGGTGCCGTATTGCGGTTCGTTCTGATGCGCCGCACGAATTTTATCTTTGTATTTGTTCCACAGTACGGTACCGGCGACCGCTCCGCCGCCAACCAGCAACGCGTTTGTGCCGTATTTCGTTAATAGTTTACGTGCTGATTTATTGGCAACCAGCAGTCCTGCCAACCCGCCTAATGCGCCGGGTACTAAAAGTTTGCCCAATCCCTG
Source organism: Escherichia sp. E1130 (assembly GCF_005781065.1). Taxonomy (NCBI): domain Bacteria; kingdom Pseudomonadati; phylum Pseudomonadota; class Gammaproteobacteria; order Enterobacterales; family Enterobacteriaceae; genus Escherichia; species Escherichia sp. E1130. The sequence continues at coordinate 112,971 of NZ_VATL01000009.1, read as the reverse complement.
ATCTGTAGACGAAGAGGAAGCGCTGCTTTGCCCAAGAAGGGATTGCAGTTGATTTAACCAGTTAGCCATATTTACTCCTCGATTCACTATTTTAATGGCAACAGCATAGCGAATGAGGATGTCAGAAAGTGTATATAGAGACAAAAGATGCGCAAATAAGCGGGACGGGAGGCAGTCCTCACAGGAAATTCACGTCATGTAAGGTGCCGGGTGATGTGATTAATTTGAAACTTGTAGATTTGATTGTAATTGCCTGATGCGAACCTGGCGCTTCTTATCAGGCTTGTGGGGGCTGGTACATTGTTGGGCGGATAAGGCGCTCGCGCCGCATCCGCCAACGGTCAGCCGAATTATCAGAAGCCATTAGCGCCGCTGATATTCCGCCATTCCCGCTTTACAGTCCACATTAACCAGATAATGAATATCGGCACTTTTACCACGCACGGTCAGCGGTACCGACCATTTATCATCTTTCCCCTGAATGTCCTGCAAACTAACCCACGCCACCGGATCGGCCTGACCGACGATTTTTTGATCGTCGGCCCAGCGCGCCACGCGGTTTTGCTGGTAATCACGTTTTACACTCGCAGCGATTCCGGCTGCATCCAAACCTTCACATTTGGGGAAAGTTACCGACTTGCTGGTTTCGTTATTGGCAGCGAAAACTGATGCACAGGCGGAAACCAACAACAGCCCCAACAACGCTCCTCTTTTTTTCATGTTTTTCTCCATAGCACAATGATTCAGGAGAAAGCATGGTACAAATTATCAGGAGCGCAAGTTGCTTCAGGCGGCGTGGGTTTCACCTTCCACATCCGTGTCAGTATCAACCACCTGAGGAGAAGGTAATTTACCGGTTTTCAGAATGGTACTAAGCACATCTTTCTGTTCCGCCAACCACAAAGAAAGCGCCTCACGCTGCTCGTCTTCCATTGTCACCGGAGAATTCGCCAACCATGTGTCGAGTAGATCCGCTGTATCGAGCATTTTGTCATAAGCATCGGCTTCCTTTTTGCTGGTAAACGACATCTTCTCTTCGCCCTCACGAATGACTACGTATTTAATTTCAACCGCCATTTGCAGCCTCTCACCATAACTGTAATTTTATACAGTATATTGCTTTTCAGTCGAAAAATCAACGCAAGCAATCAAGCAATAAAGACACGCGCAAACGTTTTCGTTTATACTTCACGCGGAATTAATCAGGGGATATTCGTTATGACGTTATTAGGCACTGCGCTGCGTCCGGCAGCAACTCGCGTGATGTTATTGGGCTCCGGTGAACTGGGTAAAGAAGTGGCTATCGAATGCCAACGCCTCGGCGTAGAGGTGATTGCGGTCGATCGCTATGCCGACGCGCCCGCCATGCATGTCGCGCATCGCGCCCATGTCATTAATATGCTGGATGGCGACGCATTGCGCCGTGTTGTTGAACTGGAAAAACCACATTATATCGTGCCGGAGATCGAAGCTATTGCTACCGATATGCTGATCCAGCTTGAAGAGGAAGGGCTAAATGTTGTCCCCTGCGCGCGTGCAACACAATTGACGATGAACCGCGAAGGTATTCGTCATCTGGCTGCGGAAGAGCTTCAGCTTCCCACTTCAACTTATCGTTTCGCTGATAGCGAAGACCTTTTCCGCGAGGCGGTCGCCGCCATTGGCTATCCTTGCATTGTTAAACCGGTGATGAGCTCTTCCGGCAAGGGGCAAACGTTTATTCGCTCTGCCGAACAACTGGCTCAGGCATGGGAGTACGCCCAGCAAGGTGGTCGCGCCGGAGCGGGTCGCGTGATTGTTGAAGGCGTCGTTAAGTTTGATTTCGAAATTACCCTGCTGACCGTCAGCGCGGTGGATGGTGTTCATTTCTGTGCGCCTGTAGGTCATCGCCAGGAAGATGGTGACTATCGTGAATCCTGGCAACCGCAGCAAATGAGCCCACTGGCCCTCGAACGTGCGCAGGAGATTGCCCGCAAGGTGGTGCTTGCACTGGGTGGTTATGGGCTGTTTGGTGTCGAGTTGTTTGTCTGTGGTGATGAGGTGATTTTTAGTGAAGTCTCTCCTCGCCCGCATGACACCGGGATGGTGACGTTAATTTCTCAGGATCTTTCTGAGTTTGCCCTGCATGTGCGTGCTTTCCTGGGACTGCCGGTGGGCGGGATTCGTCAGTACGGCCCTGCTGCTTCAGCCGTTATCCTGCCGCAACTGACCAGCCAGAATGTCACGTTTGACAACGTGCAGGAGGCCGTTGGCGCAGGTTTGCAGATTCGTTTATTTGGTAAGCCGGAAATTGATGGTAGCCGTCGTCTGGGGGTTGCGCTTGCTACAGCAGAAAGTGTTGATGAAGCGATTGAACGCGCGAAGCACGCCGCCGCACAGGTAAAAGTACAAGGTTAAATCTGGCAAAAACGCGACAAAAATGCCCGATTCACGATCGGGCATTTTGACTGTTACAGCTTCGCGCCTTCTACTGCTTCACGCGCCAGCTTAGTAATGCGGTCGTAATCGCCTGCTTCCAGCGCATCTGCCGGAACCAGCCAGGAACCACCAATGCACAGTACGCTTTTCAGCGCCAGGTAATCACGGTAGTTAGCCGGAGAAATACCGCCAGTCGGGCAGAAACGAACCTGAGAGAACGGACCCGCAATGGCCTGCAGTGCTTTCACGCCGCCATTAGCTTCTGCCGGGAAGAATTTGAATTCTTTCAGGCCGTAGTCCATACCCAGCATCAGTTCGGAAACAGTGCTGATACCTGGAATCAGAGGAATAGTCCCTTCTGTCGCCGCTTTCAGCAGTGGTTCAGTCAGACCCGGGCTAATTGCGAACTGTGCGCCCGCTTCAGTTACTTCTGCCAGTTGCTGCGGATTCAGAACCGTACCGGCACCCACAATCGCTTCCGGCACTTCTTTGGCGATAGCGCGGATAGCATCAACTGCACACGCCGTACGCAGAGTCACTTCCAGAACGCGCACCCCACCAGCAACCAACGCTTTTGCCATTGGCACCGCGTGTTCCAGTTTATTTACCACGATAACCGGTACAACCGGGCCGGTGGTCAGGATTGATTCTGCACTTGTTTTCCAGTTTTTCATCAGAGTTTTCTCTCGCCTGAGTACAAATTTTGTCGTCTTAAAAAGTGATACAGGTTGCGCCCTGTTCGGCACCGGACAGTTTTTCGCGCAAGGCGCTGAATAATTCACGTCCTGTTCCCACGCGTGACGCGCTCAGGTCAGGAATGTGCGGTTCGCGAGCAGCCAGTTCAGCTTCGTCTACCAGCAGCGTCAGTTCGCCTGTCTGTCCATTCACACGAATGATGTCCCCATCGCGCACTTTTGCCAGCAGCCCACCATCGTAGGCTTCTGGTGTTACGTGGATAGCTGACGGCACTTTACCTGAAGCACCAGAGAGTCGTCCATCGGTAACTAACGCAATTTTGAAACGCCGGTCCAATAATACACCAAGTGGCGGCATGAGTTTATGTAATTCTGGCATTCCGTTCGCTTTTGGCCCCTGATGGCGGACAACAACCACACAATCACGGTCCAGCATACCCGCTTCAAAAGCAGGCATAACGTCATGCTGGCTCTCAAAAACAACAGCAGGCGCTTCAATCACCTGGTTTTCAACCGGCACTGCAGAGGTTTTCATGACGGCACGGCCCAGGTTGCCGCTTAACACTTTTGTCCCGCCATGATGCGAGAAAGGTTGTTCAAAGGAAGCAATCACATTGCTGTCGAGCGATTTGTCTGCACCTTCGCGCCAGTCCAGCTCGCCGTTATTCAGCCATGGTTCGAGGGTATAGCGCGAAAGACCAAATCCCGCCACCGTATTGACATCTTCATGCAACAGGCCAGCCTTGAGCAGCTCACGCACCAGAACCGGTACACCACCCGCCGCCTGGAAGTGGTTAATATCGGCCGGACCGTTTGGATACAAACGTGCCATCAGAGGTACGACATCAGAAAGATCAGAGAAGTCATCCCAGTTGATCTGAATACCGGCCGCTCGCGCCATCGCCACCAGGTGCATCGTGTGGTTAGTGGAGCCACCGGTCGCCAGCAGCGCAACAATACCGTTCACCACCACTTTCTCGTCGATCATCTTACCGATCGGCATCCATTCATTACCGTTGCCAGTCATGCGTGTAACCTGGCGCGCAGCGGCTGCAGTTAATGCATCACGTAACGGGGAGTCTGGATGAACAAAAGAAGAGCCCGGCAACTGCATCCCCATAAACTCCACCACCATCTGGTTGGTGTTGGCAGTACCGTAGAAAGTACATGTACCAGGGGCATGATAAGACGCAGCCTCTGACTCCAGCAGTGCCATTCGATCCACCTTCCCTTCGGCATAAAGCTGGCGAATGCGCACTTTTTCTTTATTTGGCAACCCGCTTGCCATCGGACCTGACGGCACAAATACCGCAGGCAGATGACCGAACGACAGCGCGGCCATCGTCAGCCCCGGGACAATCTTATCGCACACGCCGAGGAACAGCGCGCCATCAAACATGTTATGGGACAGCCCCACCGCCGCAGACATCGCAATGACTTCGCGGCTTAACAGCGACAGTTCCATACCATCCTGCCCCTGGGTAACACCATCGCACATCGCCGGAACACCACCCGCAACCTGGCCAACCGCATTAGCTTCATGCAGTGCTTTACGAATAATCTCTGGATAATGTTCATAAGGCTGGTGAGCGGAGAGCATGTCGTTGTAGGAGGTGATGATAGCGATATTGTTACGCAACATGCTTTTCAGAGAGGCTTTGTCTTCTGGCTGGCAAGCTGCGAAACCGTGAGCCAGGTTACCGCATGCCAACTGCGAACGATGAACGGTCGAAGTTTTCGCTTGTTCGATCCGGGCGAGGTAAGCAGAGCGAGTCTCGCGCGAACGTTCAATGATTCGATTTGTTACGCGTAACAATTGTGGATTCATAAAGGCTCCTGAAATTGAGTTGTCAGAGCAGGATGATTCACAACGCGTTTCATTCAGAGGATTTATGAGTGAAACGCCTGTAACCGGAGCTCATAGGGCAGAAACGTTTCAGTCAGTGTAATAAAAAAAGCCTCGCGGGTGAATCCACGCGAGGCCTGAAAGTGTAAAAATTGTTCTACAATCTGTGCAAGATCATGTTACCGGTAAAATAACCATAAAGGATGAGTGCAGATATTACTCAAACTCATTCCAGGAACGGCCATCACGGGTAATCATCGCCACCGAAGCAACCGGTCCCCAGGTTCCGGCCTGATACGGTTTCGGCGCATCGTTATCCATCGCCCATGCTTCGGTAATGGAGTCCACCCATTTCCACGCTTCTTCCACTTCATCACGACGTACAAACAGCGCCTGAATACCGCGCATGGTTTCCAGCAGCAGGCGTTCATAGGCATCTGCCAGATGCGTCTGATTAAAGGTTTCTGAATAGCTCAGATCCAGCTTGGTGATTTGCAGGTTATGTTTGTGATCAAGACCCGGGACCTTGTTCAACACTTGAATATCCACGCCTTCATCAGGTTGCAGACGGATAGTCAGTTTGTTCTGTGGCAGGTCCTGCCACGACTCTTTAAACAGATTGAGCTCTGGCGTTTTGAAATAGACCACCACTTCAGAGCATTTGGTCGGCAAACGTTTACCGGTACGCAGGTAGAACGGTACGCCAGCCCAGCGCCAGTTGTCGATATCGACACGGATAGCCACGAAGGTTTCCGTGTTACTGCTTTTGTTCGCGCCCTCTTCTTCCAGGTAGCCCGGCACTTTTTTGCCCTGGGCGAAGCCCGCAGTGTATTGCCCGCGTACGGTTTTTTCGCGTACGTTGGAGCGGTCAATGCGGCGCAGAGACTTCAGTACTTTCACTTTTTCATCGCGGATGCTGTCTGCGCTCAGATCAGACGGCGGAGACATCGCAATCATGCAGAGAATTTGTAACAGGTGATTCTGGATCATGTCGCGCATCTGACCGGCTTTATCAAAATAGCCCCAGCGCCCTTCGATCCCCACTTCTTCTGCCACGGTAATCTCAACATGATCAATAGTGCGGTTGTCCCAGTTGTTCACAAACAAGGAGTTAGCAAAACGCAGCGCCAACAGATTCAGCACCGTTTCTTTACCAAGGTAATGGTCGATACGGTATACCTGGCACTCCTCGAAATACTCACCGACCTGATCATTGATTTCCTGCGAGGTCGCCAGCGACGTACCCAGCGGTTTTTCCATCACCACGCGCGCCGGTTTGCCGTTCAGTTTCGCCTCACCAAGCCCTTTGCAGATTGCGCCAAAAGTGCCTGGCGGCATGGCAAAGTAGTTAATGGTGATACGATTTTTTTGATCCAGCATCGCACCAAGACGGCTGAATGCAGCGGTGTCATTGACATCGAGATTACAAAAATCCAGACGTGCACTCAGGGTGTCCCATAAACCTTCATCAATAGTTTCTTTCATGAAAGTTTCCAGCGCTTCGCGGACTACTTTGGTATATGCCGCTTTGTCCCAGTCAGCACGCCCTACGCCGATAATACGGGTATCCGGGTTGAGCTGACCGGCTTTTTCCAGTTGATACAGGGAAGGCAGCAATTTACGACGCGCAAGGTCGCCTTTCGCGCCGAAAATGACCAGGTCACAAGCCTGGGCTGTTTGCGTTACCGCCATGTCATTCTCCTTAAGTTAACTAACCCGGTACTTAAGCCTGGGTATACTTGTAATTTTCTTACGGTGCACTGTACTGCTTTTACGAGCTTGCGAAAACTGTAAACGCTTATCCCCCCGTGCGATTACGGCAAAAGCGCGCAAAGTGCGGCAAAACTGATAAAAAAATCATCGTTTTCCATTGGGTAAAAATCTGACACTGATCATGTTATGAAAAAAAATGACAACTTTTTTATCCGCTTTTGTCATTAATACGACACACAGGCGTAATATCAGACCAAACTGCATTTCGATTTCTTTCAGTGTGGAAATCGTCATTACCGTGAGTCTCTTTACATCATGAATATGCTGGAAAAAATCCAGTCTCAACTGGAACATTTGAGCAAATCAGAACGAAAAGTCGCCGAGGTCATTCTTGCTTCGCCTGACAACGCGATCCATTCGAGTATTGCTGCTCTGGCGCTTGAGGCCAATGTTAGCGAACCAACGGTGAATCGTTTCTGTCGCAGCATGGACACCCGCGGTTTTCCTGATTTTAAACTTCATCTGGCACAAAGCCTGGCAAATGGCACGCCCTATGTTAATCGCAACGTTAATGAAGATGACAGCGTTGAATCATACACGGGGAAAATATTTGAGTCGGCAATGGCCACGCTCGATCACGTCCGTCACTCGCTGGACAAATCTGCCGTCAATCGTGCCGTCGATCTCCTGACTCAGGCCAAAAAAATCGCCTTTTTCGGTCTGGGCTCTTCTGCCGCCGTCGCCCACGATGCGATGAATAAGTTTTTTCGCTTTAATGTTCCAGTGGTTTACTCCGACGATATCGTGCTGCAACGCATGAGTTGTATGAATTGTAGCGACGGAGACGTGGTTGTGCTGATTTCTCACACCGGAAGAACCAAAAATCTGGTTGAACTGGCGCAGTTAGCACGGGAAAACGACGCGATGGTAATTGCCCTCACCTCCGCCGGTACGCCACTCGCCCGGGAAGCAACGCTGGCAATTACCCTCGACGTACCTGAAGATACTGACATTTATATGCCCATGGTGTCTCGACTTGCGCAGTTGACCGTGATAGATGTGCTGGCAACAGGATTTACTTTGCGACGCGGCACAAAATTCAGAGATAACTTGAAGCGGGTCAAGGAAGCACTCAAGGAATCGCGCTTTGATAAGCAGTTACTTAAATTGAGTGACGATCGCTAAATCGATTATCACTGTTCTATCTTTATACGATATTCGCATGTGTTTAAATTACAACCATAATGGTTTTAGTTTATGCGAATTCATGTTCAAGCAACACCTGGTTGTTTCAGTCAACGGAGTATTACATGTCCAGAAGGCTTCGCAGAACCAAAATCGTTACCACGTTAGGCCCGGCTACCGATCGCGATAATAACCTTGAAAAGGTCATCGCAGCGGGTGCAAACGTCGTACGAATGAACTTTTCTCATGGCTCGCCTGAAGACCATAAAATGCGCGCGGATAAAGTTCGTGAAATTGCCGCAAAACTGGGTCGTCATGTGGCTATTCTCGGTGACCTTCAGGGGCCAAAGATTCGCGTATCTACCTTTAAAGAAGGTAAGGTTTTCCTCAATATTGGGGATAAATTCCTGCTGGATGCCAACCTGGGCAAAGGTGAAGGCGATAAAGAAAAAGTCGGTATCGACTATAAAGGTCTGCCTTCTGACGTCGTGCCTGGCGACATTCTGCTGCTGGACGACGGTCGCGTACAGTTAAAAGTGCTGGAAGTTCAGGGCATGAAAGTGTTCACCGAAGTGACCGTCGGCGGCCCTCTCTCCAACAATAAAGGGATCAACAAACTCGGCGGCGGTCTGTCGGCTGAAGCGCTGACAGAGAAAGACAAAGCAGACATTAAAACTGCGGCATTGATTGGCGTAGATTATTTAGCTGTCTCTTTCCCACGCTGCGGCGAAGATCTGAATTATGCTCGTCGCCTGGCGCGCGATGCAGGTTGTGATGCGAAAATTGTCGCCAAAGTTGAACGTGCGGAAGCCGTTTGCAGCCAGGATGCAATGGACGACATCATCCTCGCTTCTGACGTGGTGATGGTCGCACGTGGCGACCTCGGCGTAGAGATTGGCGATCCCGAACTGGTTGGGATTCAGAAAGCGCTGATTCGTCGCGCGCGTCAGCTGAACCGCGCAGTCATTACTGCTACCCAGATGATGGAATCGATGATTACCAATCCAATGCCGACGCGTGCAGAAGTCATGGACGTGGCGAACGCCGTTCTGGATGGTACTGACGCCGTAATGTTGTCTGCGGAAACCGCCGCTGGTCAATATCCATCAGAAACCGTTGCTGCAATGGCGCGTGTTTGCCTGGGTGCCGAAAAAATCCCGAGCATCAATGTGTCTAAACACCGCCTGGACGTTCAGTTCGACAATGTGGAAGAAGCTATCGCGATGTCCGCAATGTACGCAGCTAACCACCTGAAAGGCGTTACCGCGATCATCACCATGACCGAATCTGGTCGTACCGCGCTGATGACTTCTCGTATCAGCTCCGGTCTGCCGATTTTCGCCATGTCACGTCATGAACGCACGCTGAACCTGACTGCGCTTTATCGTGGTGTTACGCCGGTCTATTTTGACAGTACAAATGATGGCGTAGTTGCTGCCAGCGAAGCAGTAAATCTGCTGCGCGATAAAGGCTACCTGATGTCTGGTGATCTGGTGATTGTCACCCAGGGCGACGTGATGAGTACCGTGGGTTCGACGAATACCACGCGTATTTTAACGGTAGAGTAAGTTAGTTGCCGGATGCGGCATAAATGCCATATCCGGCCTACAGGACCGTGATAATTCAATAAATTACGATCAACCTGTAGGGCCGATAAGCATGCGCATAGAATAAATGCGCACTTAACATTAGACGAGAGCCTCTCCTCACGAGAGGCTTTTTTTATTTGATGGGATAAAGATCTTTACGCTTATACGGCTGGATTTCGCCCGGTTTGCGCGTTTTCAGCAATTTTAAAATCCAGGTGTACTGCTCTGGTCGCGGACCAACAAAAATCTCAACTTCTTCATTCATACGCCGCGCAATGGTAGCGTCATCCGCCTCTAACAGGTCATCCATCGGTGGACGAACCTGAATCGTCAGACGATGGGTTTTGCCATCATAGATTGGGAACAACGGAACGACACGCGCGCGACACACTTTCATCAGGCGACCAATTGCTGGCAGCGTCGCTTTATAGGTTGCGAAAAAATCAACAAATTCGCTGTGTTCAGGTCCATGATCCTGATCCGGTAAATAATATCCCCAGTAGCCCTGACGAACCGACTGGATGAAAGGTTTAATACCATCATTTCTCGCGTGCAGACGACCGCCAAAACGACGACGCACCGTGTTCCAGACATAATCAAAAACCGGGTTGCCCTGATTATGGAACATTGCTGCCATTTTCTGCCCTTGTGAGGCCATCAGCATAGCGGGGATATCAACTGCCCAGCCGTGCGGTACCAGAAAGATCACTTTCTCGTTGTTACGCCGCATCTCTTCGATGATCTCCAGCCCCTGCCAGTCGACGCGAGACTGGATTTTCTCCGGCCCACGTATCGCCAGTTCAGCCATCATTGCCATCGCTTGCGGCGCTGTGGCAAACATCTCATCCACAATCGCTTCGCGTTCGGCTTCGCTACGTTCTGGAAAGCAGAGAGACAGATTGATCAACGCCCGACGACGTGAGCTTTTACCCAGTCTTCCGGCAAAACGCCCCAACCGCGCAAGGATGGGATCACGGAATTTCGCTGGTGTTAAGGCAATACCGGCCATTGCCGCCACGCCCAACCAGGCTCCCCAGTAACGAGGGTGACGAAAGGATTTATCAAACTCAGGAATATATTCGCTATTATTTTTTTTCGTTTCCATGCTTTTCCAGTTTTGGATAAGGCAATAATCAATCTGGTGGTAGTGTAACGGCGCAACTTGCCCCGCACCAAATAAAAAAGCCGGCACTGACTGCGTACCGGCTGCCAATGGGTATTAATTAATCAAACTGTAGCTGCGGTACAATCTCCTTGGCCTTCGCCAGGAAATCGGTACGATCTGAACCGGTCAGCCCTTCAGTACGCGGCAGTTTCGCTGTCAACGGGTTCACAGCCTGTTGGTTAATCCATACTTCATAGTGCAGATGTGGCCCAGTTGAACGCCCGGTGTTACCGGAAAGCGCGATACGATCGCCACGCTTCACCTTCTGCCCCGGTTTAACCAGAATCTTACGCAGATGCATATAACGCGTGGTGTAGCTGCGACCATGACGAATCGCGACATAATAACCAGCGGCGCCACTGCGTTTAGCAACGACCACTTCACCGTCCCCCACCGAAAGCACCGGCGTACCCTGCGGCATCGCAAAATCAACGCCTCTGTGCGGCGCAATGCGAGCGGTTACCGGGTTCAGACGACGCGGGTTAAAGTTAGACGAAATGCGGAACTGTTTTGCCGTCGGGAATCGTAAGAATCCCTTCGCCAGGCCCGTACCGTTGCGGTCGTAGAATTTGCCATCTTCAGCGCGAATAGCATAGTAATCTTTGCCTTCTGAACGCAAACGCACGCCCAACAGTTGGCTTTGTTCACGTTTGCCATCAAGCATTTCACGTGACATTAATACCGCAAATTCGTCACCTTTTTTCACTTTGCGGAAGTCCATCTGCCACTGCATTGCTTTAATCACCGCGCTCACTTCAGCGCTGGTTAAACCTGCACTTTGGGCGCTGGCAACAAAACTTGTCCCAACGGTTCCTTTCAACAGACTATTAACCCACTCCCCTTGCTGCATTTCGCTGGTCATTTTAAAACCATTAGCAGCGGTGCGGTCATAGGTACGAGTTTCGCGGCGAGACACTTCCCAGGTCAGACGCTGTAACTCGCCATCAGCTGTTAATGTCCAGGAGAGTTGTTGACCAATTTTCAGGTTACGCAGATCTTTATCAGCAGCAGCAAGTTGGGTGATATCACCCATCTCAATACCATATTGATTAAGGATGCTACTTAACGTGTCGCCCGTAGAAACGACATATTCATGAACGCCGGCTTCACCAGCGATTTTGTCGTCCAGTTCGTCCTGTGGAATGGCTTCATCTTCTTGCGCAGCTTGATCAATCGGCTCACTGGCCTCAGGTAAGAGAGAACGAATTTCGTTCTGTTCAAGCTCAATGGTTTTGACAATAGGCGAGGCGTCTCGGTGGTAAACATAAGGCCGCCAGACAGCGACGGCCAGTGTAAGAACGGTGAGCGACCCCAACATAACGCGGTGTGGTCGCGGTAAATTATTAAACGCCAGGGCGACAGAGCGGGCTATCTGTTGCACGTAATCACTTCCTCATTAATCTCCTTTCAGGCAGCTCGCGTACTGGTTAGCTAATTGATTCAGGAATTCTGAATAGCTTGTTTTGCCCAGTTTGATATTCGTCCCAAGGGGATCCAACGTTCCCATACGAACGGATGTCCCTCGTGCGACGCTTTCAACGACCGCAGGCCTGAACTGTGGCTCAGCAAAAACGCAAGTTGCTTTTTGCTCAACCAACTGTGTTCTTATTTGATGTAAACGCTGCGCGCCAGGTTGAATCTCTGGGTTTACGGTAAAGTGACCAAGCGGTGTCAGTCCGAATTGTTTTTCGAAGTAGCCGTAAGCATCATGAAAAACGAAATAACCTTTTCCCTTGAGCGGCGCGAGCTCGTTACCAACCTGTTTCCTACTTGAAGCTAATTGTGCCTCAAATTCCATCAGGTTGGCGTCAAGTTTGGCTCGACTTTGCGGCATAAGTTCCACTAATTTTCCATGGATTGCAACCGCTGTAGCCCGCGCTATCTCTGGGGAAAGCCAAACGTGCATGTTGAAATCGCCGTGATGGTGATCTTCGTCACTTTTTTCCGCGTGGTCATGATCATCATCAGCGTCGTGAATGCTTTTCATCAGCAGCGGTTTTACACTCTCAAGCTGCGCAATGGTTACCTGCTTCGCTTCGGGTAATTTACTCACGGGCTTTTGCATAAACGCTTCCATTTCCGGTCCAACCCAGACAACTAAGTCCGCGTTCTGTAAGCGTTTTACATCAGATGGACGCAGTGAATAATCATGTTCAGAGGCCCCATCAGGAAGTAACACTTCCGTCTCTGTTACTCCATCAGCAATAGCGGAAGCGATGAATCCAACAGGTTTAAGCGAAGCGACAACGGCAGCTTCTGCTACCTGAGTTGCACTGCCCCAGAGAGCAGCAGATAATGCTGCGAAAAGAAGCGTTTTTTTATGTAACATAATGCGACCAATCATCGTAATGAATATAAGAAGTGTGATATTATAACATTTCATGACTACTGCAAGACTAAAATTAACATGACAAGTCTGGTTTCCCTGGAAAATGTCTCGGTTTCATTTGGCCAACGCCGCGTCCTCTCTGATGTGTCGCTGGAACTCAAGCCTGGTAAAATTTTGACCTTACTTGGGCCGAACGGCGCAGGTAAGTCGACACTGGTTCGGGTTGTCCTCGGGCTGGTAACACCAGATGAAGGTGTTATCAAGCGCCACGGAAAACTGCGCATTGGTTATGTGCCACAGAAGCTGTATCTCGACACCACGTTGCCACTGACCGTAAACCGTTTTTTACGCTTACGCCCCAGAACACATAAGGAAGATATTCTGCCTGCACTAAAACGCGTTCAGGCTGGGCATCTTATTGACGCGCCAATGCAAAAGCTCTCTGGCGGTGAAACGCAGCGTGTACTACTCGCGCGCGCATTGTTAAATCAGCCCCAGTTATTAGTTCTGGACGAACCCACCCAGGGCGTGGATGTGAATGGTCAGGTGGCGTTATATGACCTTATTGACCAGTTACGTCGCGAACTGGATTGTGGCGTTTTAATGGTGTCTCACGATCTGCATCTGGTGATGGCAAAAACCGATGAAGTACTTTGCCTGAACCATCACATCTGTTGTTCTGGCACACCAGAAGTCGTTTCCCTGCATCCGGAATTTATTTCGATGTTCGGGCCTCGTGGAGCTGAACAGCTGGGTATTTATCGCCATCATCATAATCACCGCCACGATTTACAGGGGCGAATTGTTCTGCGTCGGGGAAGTGATCGCTCATGATTGAATTATTATTTCCCGGTTGGTTAGCCGGGATTATGCTGGCCTGTGCCGCAGGTCCTTTGGGTTCTTTTGTTGTCTGGCGTCGTATGTCTTATTTCGGCGATACGCTGGCCCATGCGTCTTTACTTGGAGTGGCCTTTGGTCTGTTGCTGGACGTGAATCCCTTCTATGCAGTGATTGCCGTTACGCTGCTGCTGGCGGGCGGTCTGGTATGGCTGGAGAAGCGTCCACAGCTGGCGATCGATACGTTATTGGGAATTATGGCGCACAGTGCCTTGTCGCTGGGCCTGGTCGTTGTCAGTCTGATGTCTAACATTCGCGTTGACTTGATGGCATACCTGTTCGGTGATTTGCTGGCAGTGACGCCGGAAGATCTCATCTCCATCGCCATTGGCGTGGTCATTGTGGTGGCAATTCTGTTCTGGCAATGGCGTAATTTACTGTCGATGACCATTAGCCCGGACCTGGCATTTGTCGATGGCGTGAAATTACAGCGCGTGAAATTGCTGTTGATGCTGGTAACAGCATTGACGATTGGTGTGGCAATGAAATTTGTCGGGGCGTTGATTATTACCTCGCTGCTGATCATTCCGGCGGCTACCGCACGTCGTTTCGCCCGTACACCGGAACAGATGGCAGGTGTCGCTGTTTTGGTGGGGATGATTGCTGTAACCGGTGGTTTAACTTTTTCAGCGTTTTACGATACGCCTGCGGGTCCGTCCGTGGTGCTGTGTGCAGCTCTGTTGTTTATTTTGAGTATGATGAAAAAACAGGCCAGCTAACTTCGCCTGAACACATTTGTCGGATGCGGCGCAAGCGCCTTATCCGACCTACGGTTCGCTATACCAGGTAGGCCTGATAAGACGCGAACAGCGTCGCATCAGGCACATTGCCAGTGTCGGATACGGCGCGAACGCCTTATCCGACCTACGGTTCGCTATATCGGGTAGGCCTGATAAAACGCGAACAGCGTCGCATCAGGCACATTGCCAGTGTCGGATGCGGCGCAGCGCCTTATTTGAACTACGGCATTTCTGGCGGCGTGATGCCGAAGTGGTTCCACGCCCGCACTGTCGCCATACGCCCGCGTGGTGTACGCTGCAAAAAGCCTTGCTGAATCAGATAAGGCTCCAGCACATCCTCAATGGTTTCACGTTCTTCGCCAATAGCCGCCGCCAGGTTATCCAGACCTACAGGTCCACCAAAGAATTTATCGATTACCGCCAGCAACAATTTGCGGTCCATATAATCGAAACCTTCAGCATCGACATTCAGCATATCCAGCGCCTGGGCGGCGATATCTGCCGAGATGGTACCATCATGCTTCACTTCGGCGAAATCACGCACTCGACGCAGCAGGCGGTTGGCAATACGTGGCGTACCACGCGCCCGACGCGCCACTTCCAGCGCGCCATCGTCACTCATCTCGAGGCCCATAAAGCGCGCGCTGCGACTGACGATATATTGCAGATCTGGCACCTGATAAAACTCCAGACGTTGCACAATACCAAAACGGTCGCGCAACGGTGATGTCAGCGAACCTGCGCGCGTGGTTGCACCAATCAGGGTAAACGGGGGCAAATCAATTTTAATGGAGCGTGCCGCCGGACCTTCACCAATCATGATATCCAGTTGGTAGTCTTCCATTGCCGGATACAACACCTCTTCCACCACTGGTGAAAGACGGTGGATCTCATCAATAAACAGCACGTCATGCGGTTCAAGGTTAGTGAGCATTGCTGCCAGATCGCCGGCCTTTTCCAGCACCGGACCGGAAGTCGTGCGTAAATTAACGCCCATTTCATTGGCGACAATGTTAGCAAGCGTGGTTTTACCTAAACCCGGAGGGCCAAAAATCAACAGATGATCGAGGGCATCGCCGCGCAGTTTCGCTGCTTTGATGAAAATCTCCATCTGTGAACGAACCTGCGGCTGACCAACATACTCTTCCAGTAATTTGGGGCGAATGGCGCGATCTGCCACATCTTCCGGCAAAGTCGTACCGGCAGAAATCAGACGGTCTGCTTCAATCATCCTTTACCTCATAACGCGGCGCGCAGAGCTTCGCGAATTAATGTTTCACTGCTGGCGTCAGGGCGAGCAATTTTGCTCACCATCCGGCTGGCTTCTTGTGGTTTATAGCCCAGTGCCACCAGCGCAGCAACCGCTTCCTGTTCAGCATCATCGGTTGCCGGGCTGGCAGGCGACGTGAGCACCAGATCGGCGGCCGGGGTAAACAGATCGCCATGCAAACCTTTAAATCGGTCTTTCATTTCGACAATTAAACGCTCGGCGGTTTTTTTGCCAATACCCGGCAGTTTCACCAGTGCCCCCACTTCTTCACGCTCAACGGCATTAACGAACTGCTGCGCTGACATTCCGGAGAGGATCGCCAGTGCCAACTTGGGGCCGACGCCGTTGGTTTTGATCAACTCTTTGAACAACGTGCGCTCTTGTTTATTGTTAAAACCGTACAGTAGTTGCGCGTCTTCACGCACCACAAAGTGGGTGAAAACGATCGCTTCCTGACCCGCTTCAGGGAGCTCATAAAAACAGGTCATCGGCATATGCACTTCATAGCCTACGCCGCCCACTTCAATTAACACCAGCGGGGGTTGTTTTTCAATGATGATGCCTCTGAGTCTGCCTATCACATGACGCTCCTGCGTAATGAATCAAAGATAATGCTGTATGATAAAAAAATGCTGGATAGATATCCAGCGAAGGATGAAGAAAACTTGCGAGGCGCCCCGATGTTCTGAAAAATGGCGCAGTATAATTTATTCTACAGGTTATATTGGAAGCAAATATTTGAATATTACATATTCAGTGAGGTAATGCGTAAAAAAATATACATTTCGACTCCTGAAAAATAAACTTTTTTATGTTATTACGTGTATTCATATTTATTTCAATGGAATGACAACGTGAATATTAATTACCCTGCTGAATATGAAATTGGTGATATCGTCTTTACATGTATAGGTGCTGCCTTATTTGGTCAAATATCAGCAGCATCAAATTGCTGGAGTAATCACGTCGGGATCATTATCGGTCATAACGGTGAAGACTTCCTGGTTGCAGAAAGCCGGGTTCCCCTTTCAACCATCACCACGCTATCCCGTTTTATTAAACGTTCTTCTAATCAACGCTATGCTATAAAGCGATTAGACGCAGGGCTAACAGAACAACAAAAACAACGAATTGTTGAACAGGTTCCCTCCCGGCTACGCAAACTCTACCACACCGGTTTTAAATACGAATCTTCACGCCAGTTCTGTTCAAAATTTGTCTTTGATATTTATAAAGAGGCGCTATGTATTCCGGTGGGTGAAATAGAGACATTTGGAGAATTGTTAAATAGCAATCCGAATGCAAAACTCACTTTCTGGAAATTCTGGTTCTTAGGTTCTATTCCGTGGGATCGTAAAACGGTTACACCAGCGAGTTTGTGGCATCATCCGAGTCTAATGTTGATTCATGCGGAGGGAGTAGAAACGCCTCAGCCTGAACTGACTGAAGCGTGATAATTTAGCGCAGTCGCCCTCTCGCCAGGTTCAGCCGCGATTCGCTCATCTGCATCGCATTCTGGCTGACATGGCAGTGGGTGATGGCAATCGCCAGCGCATCGGCGGCATCCGCCTGTGGATTAGCAGGTAATTTCAGCAAGGTACGCACCATATGCTGCACCTGGCTTTTTTCGGCGCTACCAATGCCCACCACTGTTTGCTTCACCTGACGCGCAGCATATTCAAACACCGGCAATTCCTGATTCACCGCTGCCACAATCGCCACGCCTCGTGCCTGCCCCAGTTTCAGGGCAGAGTCAGCGTTCTTCGCCATAAAGACTTGTTCGATTGCGAAATAATCGGGCTGGAACTGGGTGATGATTTCCGTCACGCCCGCATAGATCAGTTTCAGACGAGACGGTAAATCATCCACTTTGGTGCGTATGCATCCGCTACCCAGGTAGGACAGTTGCCTGCCCACCTGACGGATAACACCGTAGCCGGTAACGCGCGAACCCGGGTCAATACCGAGAATAATAGACATCACGCGTCTCCGTTTTGTTGTTTAGCCGGCCTCATCAGAGGGTCGCTGCAACCTCATCAGAGATCTCACCGTTATGGTAAACTTCCTGCACGTCGTCACAGTCTTCCAGCATATCGATCAGACGCATCAGTTTCGGTGCAGTTTCTGCATCCATATCGGCTTTGGTTGACGGGATCATGGAAACTTCTGCGCTGTCTGCTTTCAGACCTGCCGCTTCCAGAGCGTCGCGTACTTTACCCATCTCTTCCCATGCAGTGTAGACGTCGATCGCGCCGTCATCATAGGTCACAACGTCTTCAGCACCTGCTTCCAGTGCTGCTTCCATGATGGTGTCTTCGTCGCCTTTCTCGAAGGAGATCACGCCTTTTTTGCTGAACAGATAGGCTACGGAACCGTCAGTACCGAGGTTACCGCCACATTTGCTGAATGCGTGACGCACTTCAGCAACGGTACGGTTGCGGTTGTCAGACAGACATTCAATCATGATTGCCGTGCCGCCAGGGCCGTAACCTTCGTAGATGATGGTTTCCATGTTTGCATCATCATCACCGCCCACACCACGTGCAATTGCGCGGTTCAGGGTGTCACGGGTCATGTTGTTAGACAGTGCTTTATCAATTGCTGCACGCAGACGCGGGTTAGCGTCCGGATCGCCACCGCCCAGCTTAGCCGCGGTTACCAGCTCACGAATGATTTTAGTGAAGATTTTACCGCGCTTAGCATCCTGCGCAGCTTTACGATGTCTGGTGTTGGCCCATTTACTATGACCTGCCATAAAAATATCTCCAGATAGCCCTGCCTGTTCAGGCAGCGTTAATAACAAACTGTTCAATCGCCTGCCGGTTGCTCCATGACTTAGTGAGCGCCGCCGCAGCAGGCGCATCAAGCCACTTGTAAGCCAGATGTTCAGTGAAAACAATCTGGCGCTCGTGCGGGAGCGCAAGACAGAACCATGATTCCGTATTGCGCGTCACGCCCGGCGCATAGCGATGACGTAAATGTGAAAAAATTTCAAACTCTACCGTGCGCTGACAGTCAATTAAGGTCAGTTGTTCAGCGACAACATCGATGGTGACCTCTTCCTTTACTTCGCGCATGGCAGCTTGCGGCGCGGTTTCCCCCTCTTCCACGCTGCCGGTTACCGACTGCCAGAAATCGGGATCGTCACGCCGCTGCAACATCAGCACCCGTTTCGTATCTTGTGCATAGATGACCACTAAGATCGAAACGGGACGCTTATACACTTTATCCTTCACGCTGCCTCTTCGTTGACTGCCTTCGCTCATCCCATTCACATAGTTATCTATGCTCATGGGAGTTCACTCAGTTGCCGCCTCGATGCAACGCGAATGATTTCGTGTATTTGAGTCATATCAGTTATTCTCAGCCTTCTTCACAACCTGAATGCTCAGCTCAGCCAGTGCAGTCGGGTTAGCAAAGCTCGGTGCTTCAGTCATCAGACACGCTGCTGCCGTGGTTTTCGGGAAGGCGATAACGTCACGAATGTTGTCGGTGCCAGTCAGCAGCATGGTCAGACGGTCAAGACCGAATGCCAGACCTGCGTGCGGCGGAGTACCGTATTTCAGGGCGTCGAGCAGGAAGCCGAATTTCTCGCGCTGTTCCTCTTCGGTGATCCCCAGAATGCCAAACACCGTCTGCTGCATATCACCATTATGGATACGCACTGAACCACCGCCCACTTCGTAACCATTGATGACCATATCGTAAGCATTCGCCACTGCATTTTCCGGTGCAGCTTTCAGCTCTGCCGCCGTCATGTCTTTCGGCGCGGTGAACGGATGGTGCATTGCCGTCAGGCCGCCTTCACCGTCGTCTTCAAACATCGGGAAGTCGATAACCCACAGCGGTGCCCATTTGCTTTCGTCGGTCAGGCCAAGGTCTTTACCCACTTTCAGACGTAGTGCGCCCATCGCGTCGGCAACAATTTTCTTGTTGTCGGCACCGAAGAAAATCATATCGCCATCTTGCGCGGCAGTACGATCCAGGATGGCTTCGATGATTTCCGCATTAAGGAACTTCGCTACCGGGCTGTTGATACCTTCCAGACCTTTCGCGCGTTCGTTAACTTTGATGTAAGCCAGACCTTTCGCGCCGTAGATTTTAACGAAGTTACCGTATTCGTCGATCTGCTTACGGGTCAGCGATGCGCCACCCGGAACACGCAGAGCGGCAACACGGCCTTTCGGATCGTTCGCTGGACCTGCAAATACTGCAAACTCAACGGATTTCAGCAGATCGGCAACGTCGGTCAGTTCCATCGGGTTGCGCAGATCCGGTTTATCAGAACCGTAACGGCGTTCAGCTTCCGCAAAGGTCATTACCGGGAAATCGCCCAGATCAATGCCCTTCACTTCCAGCCACAAATGACGCACCAGCGCTTCCATCACTTCACGCACTTGCGGCGCGGTCATGAAAGAAGTTTCCACATCGATCTGAGTAAATTCAGGCTGACGATCAGCGCGCAGGTCTTCGTCACGGAAGCATTTAACGATCTGATAGTAGCGGTCAAAACCGGACATCATCAGCAGCTGTTTGAACAACTGCGGGGATTGCGGCAGCGCGTAGAATTTACCTTTGTGCACACGAGAAGGCACCAGGTAGTCACGCGCGCCTTCCGGCGTGGCTTTAGTCAGCATCGGAGTTTCGATGTCGAGGAAACCGTGGTCGTCCATAAAACGACGCACCAGACTGGTGATTTTCGCACGGGTTTTCAGGCGCTGAGCCATTTCCGGGCGACGCAGGTCAAGATAGCGGTACTTCAGACGCGCTTCTTCGGTGTTGACGTGGTTGGAGTCAAGCGGCAGAACGTCTGCGCGGTTGATGATGGTCAGCGAGGAAGCCAGCACTTCGATTTCGCCAGTCGCCATATCGCGGTTGATATTTTTTTCGTCACGCGCACGTACGGTGCCCGTGACCTGAATGCAGAACTCATTACGCAGTTCAGAGGCCAGCTTTAACGCGTCCGCACGATCCGGATCGAAAAATACCTGCACGATACCTTCGCGGTCGCGCATATCGATAAAGATCAAGCTACCAAGATCACGACGACGGTTGACCCAACCACACAGAGTCACCTGCTGCCCCACGTGGGACAAACGGAGCTGTCCACAATATTCTGTACGCATGAGATATCCCTTAACTTAGCTGCTGGCGGATGTCCCCTGCTGTGCAGGTGACCTGAGTCGCAGCGTTAGCTGTATGTCACAACTGAATGAAAAAAGGCGGCTATTATACTGGAAATTCTGCCGCACCGTAAGAGCCTGGCCCGCGCTGGAACGCCTCGTTACCACTTTATATCGGGCCTGAAATCAGACTCTACGCCAGTTTGCTATAAAGGTGTTGCCCGAACTCATAAAAATTAACAAAATTTGTCGTTCCGCCATCGGCTAATCGCATTAAGGTGAGAGGCACGATTTTGTTTTATCTGGAGTGATCATGCTTGAACTTAATGCCAAAACCACAGCGCTGGTTGTGATTGATTTACAGGAAGGCATCTTGCCTTTTGCCGGTGGTCCGCATACTGCCGAAGACGTGGTGAATCGCGCAGGAAAACTGGCGGCGAAATTTCGCGCGAGCGGTCAGCCCGTGTTTCTGGTGCGTGTTGGCTGGTCTGCCGATTATGCTGAAGCATTAAAACAGCCGGTCGATGCGCCCTCACCGGCCAAAGTGTTGCCCGAAAATTGGTGGCAACATCCTGCTGCATTAGGTGCAACCGACAGCGATATCGAAATCATCAAACGTCAATGGGGTGCGTTTTACGGTACGGATCTGGAGTTGCAATTACGCCGCCGATGTATCGATACAATAGTGTTATGTGGGATCTCGACCAATATCGGCGTTGAGTCCACCGCCCGCAATGCTTGGGAACTCGGTTTTAATCTGGTGATTGCCGAAGATGCCTGTAGCGCCGCCAGTGCCGAGCAGCACAATAACAGCATCAACCATATCTATCCACGCATCGCCCGTGTGCGCAGCGTGGAAGAGATCCTCAACGCGTTATGATTTATATCGGTCTGCCGCAATGGTCGCATCCTAAATGGGTGCGGTTGGGGATAACCAGCCTGGAAGAGTATGCCCGCTACTTTAATTGCGTGGAGGGCAACACCACGCTATACGCCCTGCCGAAACCCGAGGTTGTCCTGCGCTGGCGTGAGCAGACCACAGATGACTTCCGCTTCTGTTTTAAGTTTCCGGCGACCATTTCGCATCAGGCAGCGTTGCGTCATTGCGATGATTTAGTGACTGAATTTTTGACCCGTATGTCACCGCTGGCTCCGCGCATTGGGCAATACTGGCTGCAACTGCCTGCCACCTTCGGCCCACAGGATTTGCCTGCGCTTTGGCATTTTCTCGATACTCTTCCCGGCGAATTTAATTATGGTGTGGAAGTGCGTCATCCGCAGTTTTTCGCCAAAGGGGAAGCGGAACAAACGCTTAATCGCGGTTTACACCAGCGCGCCGTTAATCGGGTGATTTTAGACAGCCGTCCAGTTCATGCTGCACGTCCGCATAATGAAGTCATACGCGACGCTCAACGGAAGAAACCGAAGGTTCCGGTACATGCCGTACTAACGGCGACAAATCCGCTGATCCGTTTTATCGGCAGCGATGATATGGCGCAAAACAGGGAATTATTTCAGGTCTGGTTACAGAAATTAGCGCAGTGGCAGCAGAGCACCACGCCTTATCTTTTTCTGCACACGCCAGATATTGCTCAGGCCCCGGAACTGGTACATACACTGTGGGAAGACTTACGTAAAATGCTTCCAGAGATCGGAGCAGTCCCGGCTATTCCACAGCAATCTTCTCTTTTCTGAATTTGCCACCTATCATAGACAAGTGCCATCGGCCATTTTAAAGGGAGTTTGTATGGTAAGCGCGCTGTATGCCGTTTTAGGTGCGTTGTTATTAATGAAGTTCTCTTTTGATGTTGTTCGCCTGCGAATGCAGTATCGCGTTGCCTATGGCGACGGCGGTTTTAGCGAACTACAAAGCGCTATTCGTATTCATGGCAATGCGGTGGAATATATTCCCATCGCGATTGTATTGATGCTATTTATGGAAATGAATGGTGCTGAAACCTGGATGGTGCATATTTGCGGCCTCGTTTTGCTCGCTGGTCGTTTGATGCATTATTACGGTTTCCATCACCGTCTGTTTCGCTGGCGACGTTCTGGTATGAGCGCCACCTGGTGTGCGCTATTGCTGATGGTGCTGGCGAATCTTTGGTATATGCCCTGGGAGTTGGTTTTCTCCCTACGTTAGCGCACAATACGCCACTTTCTTTTTCCCGGATTTTTACGTTATGTCTCACCGCGACACGCTATTTTCTGCCCCTATCGCCAGACTGGGCGACTGGACCTTTGATGAACGGGTAGCTGAAGTCTTCCCGGATATGATCCAACGTTCCGTTCCCGGCTACTCCAATATTATTTCAATGATTGGTATGTTAGCTGAACGCTTCGTTCAACCGGGTACGCAGATTTACGATCTGGGCTGTTCTTTGGGCGCGGCGACGCTCTCAGTGCGTCGCAACATTCATCATGATAATTGTAAAATTATCGCCATCGACAATTCCCCGGCAATGATTGAACGCTGCCGCCGTCATATCGACGCCTATAAAGCGCCTACGCCTGTTGACGTTATTGAAGGTGATATTCGTGATATTGCCATTGAAAACGCGTCGATGGTGGTACTGAATTTTACCCTGCAATTCCTGGAACCTTCCGAGCGCCAGGCGTTACTGGATAAAATTTATCAAGGGCTAAACCCGGGCGGCGCGCTGGTGCTTTCGGAAAAATTTAGTTTCGAAGATGCCAAAGTTGGTGAACTGCTGTTCAACATGCACCACGATTTTAAACGTGCCAACGGCTACAGCGAGCTGGAAATCAGCCAGAAGCGCAGCATGTTAGAAAACGTCATGCTGACCGATTCCGTGGAAACCCACAAGGCACGCCTGCATAAAGCCGGTTTTGAGCATAGCGAGCTGTGGTTCCAGTGCTTTAATTTTGGTTCACTGGTGGCATTAAAAGCAGAGGACGCTGCATGATCGACTTTGGTAACTTTTATTCTCTGATTGCCAAAAATCATCTTTCACACTGGCTGGAAACCCTGCCCGCGCAGATTGCCAGCTGGCAGCGCGAACAGCAGCACGGTCTGTTTAAACAGTGGTCCAACGCGGTGGAATTTCTGCCTGAAATTAAACCGTATCGTCTTGATTTACTGCATAGCGTGACAGCGGAAAGCGAAGAGCCACTGAGCGCCGGGCAGATTAAGCGCATTGAGACTCTGATGCGCAACCTGATGCCGTGGCGCAAAGGGCCGTTCTCACTGTATGGCGTCAACATCGATACCGAATGGCGTTCCGACTGGAAATGGGATCGTGTTCTGCCCCATCTTTCTGATTTAACCGGGCGCACCATTCTTGATGTCGGCTGCGGCAGCGGCTATCACATGTGGCGCATGATTGGCGCAGGCGCACACCTTGCGGTGGGTATCGACCCTACGCAACTATTCCTCTGCCAGTTTGAAGCAGTGCGTAAACTGTTGGGTAACGACCAACGGGCGCATCTGCTGCCGTTAGGGATTGAACAACTTCCGGCACTGAAAGCCTTTGATACCGTCTTTTCGATGGGCGTGCTTTATCATCGTCGTTCACCGCTGGAACATCTGTGGCAGTTGAAAGATCAACTGGTGAATGAGGGTGAACTGGTGCTTGAAACGCTGGTTATTGATGGCGACGAAAACACGGTGCTGGTACCAGGCGATCGTTACGCACAAATGCGTAATGTTTATTTCATCCCGTCGGCCCTGGCGTTGAAAAACTGGCTGAAGAAGTGTGGTTTTGTTGATATTCGCATTGCGGATGTGAGTGTCACCACTACAGAAGAGCAGCGACGCACTGAATGGATGGTCACCGAGTCTCTGGCCGATTTTCTCGACCCGCATGATCCGGGTAAGACGGTAGAAGGTTATCCTGCGCCTAAACGCGCGGTGCTGATTGCGCGTAAGCCGTAAAGGTCTGGTATTACTGCCGGATGCGGCGTGAACGCCTTATCCGGCCTACAAAACCTTGCTAATTCAGCATATTGCAGGGACTATGTAGGCCTGATAAGCATAGCACATCAGGCAGTTTTGCGTTTGCATAACCTCAGCGCCCGTTTCCGGGCGCTTTTCACGTCTTATGCCTGAATAGCTGGCTGATCAAACGCCGTTAACTTCGGCGCATTGCCCGTATATTTTTCGATATACACCAGCGCAGAGTTACCGGCACAGGCATTCGCCAGCTGCGAGCTGGGGATATCCGCCGTTAACACGTTCGCACTGCCGTTTTTACACAAGCCATTTTCCAGATCCGGCCATGCACCTTCATGCACGCATACAACGCCTTTTTTGATCCCGTCAGTCACCACAGCGCCTGTCAGGATCTGACCACGTTTATTCCAGACACGGACCAGATCGCCATTTGCAATACCAAACCGAGCTGCATCTTCGGTGTGAATTGTGATCGGCTCACGATCGGCAACCGCATATTTTTTACGCAGCTCCGCATAGTTAAGCTGACTGTGTAGACGATGTGCCGGATGCGCGGTCAGAAGCTGCAACTGCTTCTCGTCGGCGGTACCTTTCCATTCATCAGGAGCCAGCCAGGTCGGGTGTGCCGGGCAATCCTTATAGCCAAATTTTTCCAGTGTTTTTGAGTAGATTTCAATTTTGCCACTTGGTGTACCCAGCGCGTTTTTCACCGGATCGGCGCGGAAATCGCCATAGCGAACATATTGCTCGTTCTTCTCGCTGCGGCGCATTTCAAGCAGTTTATTTTGCTGCCAGAAGGCATTAAACATTGGCATAGTCACGCGTTGCGCACGCGCACCTTTCTGGGCGGCATCATAGAAAAATTTCAGCCACGCCATTTCATCTTTACCTTCGGTATAGATCTCTTTTCCGCCAGGTTTCAGTAATTCCGCAAGATCGGCAAACACGTCAAAATCGTTACGCGCTTCAAATTGCGGAGCGACAGCTTGCTTCATCGGCACAATATGCTGGTTGCTATAATCACCGGTCATCGTCAGGTCATTGCGCTCAAACGATGTGGTGATCGGTAATACGATATCTGCGTGTTTGGCTGCTGCCGTCCAGTAGCATTCAGAAACGACGATCATCTCCGGTTTCTGCCAAGCTTTAATCAGGCGATTAGTATCCTGGTGATGAGTAAAGTTACCGCCACCCGCCCACCAGATCATTTTGATATTCGGATACGTTTGTTCTTTACCGTTGTGCTGATATTTGCCGCCAGGATTTTCCAGCGCATCGACAATACGGGCGACCGGAATCGCGGTCATTCCGCCATCATCAGCTTCCTCACTTGCCTGTCCGGCAATCGCCGCAGACATTTCTGGCAGCACGCCGCCAACACGCGTCGGGTTGCCACCGTTGGAGTAATGATAAGAGAAACCAAAACCGCCGCCCGGTGTACCAATCTGCCCTAACATCGCCGCCAGCGTCACCAGCATCCAGTGTTTCTGTTCGCCGTATTGCTGGCGTTGGATCCCCCAACCAGCCATCAGCATCGTGCGATTCGCCGCCATCAGTTCAGCGAGTTTGACAATCTGCGCTTCCGGTACACCAGTAATTTCTGCCGCCCAGGCCGCACTCTTCGGCGTATTATCGTTCTTGCCGGACAGATACTCTTCAAACTGCGGATAACCGGTGGTGTATTTCTCAAGGAAGGCTTTATCGTGTTTGCCTTGAGTCATCAGGGTATGCGCGATGCCTAACATCAGCGCCACGTCGGTCCCCATATTCGGCGCGATCCAGGTCGCGTTATCGCCAAAGAACTCGATTGTTTCGGAACGGATAGGGTCGATGGCAATCACCGGTTTGCCCGATTTTTTCAGCTGATGGAAGTATTCCAGCCCTTGTTCATCGGTACTGCTCCAGGCAATTTTTAAGGTATTCAGCGGGTTCATGCCCCACAACACCACCACCTGACTGTTTTCCAGAATCAGCGGCCAGGAAGTCTGCTGTTCATAGACCTCCACAGAACCGACAACGTGCGGCATGATCACCTGCGCAGCCCCGGTAGAGTAATCGCCACTATGCCCGGAATATCCCCCCGCCAGATTCATATAACGTTGCATCAGCGTTTGCGCTTTATGCAGCACCCCTGATGAACGCCAGCCGTAAGACCCTGCAAAAATGGCCGAAGGGCCGTTGGCCTTGCGGATGCGATCGTGTTGCTCATGAATCAGTTTTAATGCCTGTTCCCAGCTCACCTGAACGTAGCTGTCATCCCCGCGACCTTTTGCCGGTTGCAGTGGATTGTCGAGATAACTTTTTCTCACCATCGGATGCTGAATACGCGCCGTAGTGTGCACCTGATCCGCCGCCGTAGACTGTAACGAGTTCGGGATAGTCTTCGCCAGCGCGCCTGTCGAAGAAACAATCTTACCGTCCTTCACTTCTACGTTCATCGCTCCCCAACGACCCGCGGTGAGGATTTTTCCGCCCTTCTCTTCTGCCCATGCGGGTAACGGCGTAGCCGATGTCACCACCAGCGCCCCGGCAGCAATACCGCTATGTTTAATAAACTCACGTCTTGTTAATGTCATAACTTCCTCCCTGATCTACGAGGATCACTGTTTTTCGGTAATATCTTTGGCGTTGTACTGGAAGTACCGCGTCAAAATGTCCAGTTCGTTTTCGCTCATGCTGGTTCGCGCCCCCATTCCTTTGGCGATAGAGGGCCAGGCATTGACGGTGTAATGGTCAGCGGCAATAGGCGCATGGCAGCCAGCACAATAGGTGTCATCGAGTTTTTCAGCGTATTGCCATAACGGTTTACGATCCGCTAATACGGGATCGATTAGCGCCCCTTGTAATGACGCCTGACGCCATTGATTACCGTATTCGTCAGCCTGCCATTCCCCGTTTACCGTTAGCGCCTTGATACCTTCATCACTTAATGTGGCTAGCGCCAGACGTTGACCTGCCGCCAGGTAGAGCGTGTTTTCACTGCCCTGCATTTGATAACCCTGCAACAGAACGATCGGCTGTTTGCCACTGTCATCAACGACGGTGAGATCGGTACCAGGATTCACAGTGGCCAGTTCGCCTATGTGGGAAGGTTTGAAAGGATAAATATGTGCGCCATTGGTCACAGAAGTGGCAGCCTGACTTTCCAGTTCATGCGCCGCGTTGTCATCCATTTTTATTTCTGGCGGGAAATGGGCAATTCCTTTATGACAATCAATACACGTTTCACCCTCCTTTTGCGCTTTGGTATGCATTTTCTGCGCAGATTCACTTTGCGAGGCAATATCCATCGCATCAAAAGAATGGCAACTACGGCACGTTGCAGAATCCGATGCTTTTAATTCTTTCCATACTGTTTCGGCCATTTCCTGACGATGCGCTTCGAACTTATCGTCACTGTCTATTTTGCCGCTAACAAATTCATGATAAATATCTTTAGATGCTTTTAATTTGGCAAATAAATAATCCATCCCTGACTTTGGAATATGGCAATCGGCACATTCCGCACGTATACCTTTCTGGTTCGCAAAGTGGACAGTTCCCTGATATTCCTCAAAAGGTTTACTCATCGAGTGGCAGGAAAGACAAAATGCTGTATCCGACGTTTTATGTAAGGCTTTTTGCGCAAGCAATAACCCGCCGCCACCAACCACAACCGCTATCAGCAGAAAAAATAACCCAATGCGTTTTTTCCCTCGCATAGATTCCTCTAATTAAATTCCAGGACACCGAAATCATTGTATAAATAAATACACAACGAATTGACTACTTGCTTAATTCGGCACAACACTGCCTGAAATAATCGATAAAGAATATGATTTATTACAATGTAATCATTAATTGCGAAAGAATAACCCAGCCGTTATTTATAATATATATTTGTCAGTTTTAGTAATTTAAATAACATAATTAATGTGAATATATAAAACATTTTAAGCACAACGCTATGCGCACTGTCACCCGTTCTACACATCACAGCAATCGTTCGTTTTTTATACTGCCAGGAAATAAAAAAAGGCCCCTGTTGAAATTGCAGGGGCCTGGTACGAGCAAGCATCATATTGGGCGACATGATGCAACGGTAAAAATCATTTGGCCTGATGGCGTTCAATGATTCCTTTCATTTCAGCAACCGCCGCCCCGTCTACGACATAACGCGAATACTCGTCCGCGTGTGCATCTGATGACATGGACAATCCTTGATTACGATAACGCATCGGTGAGGCTTGCCACGCTCCCGCGGAGCTATGGACTTCCAGCACTCCGGCATCGAGGAAGTGGTGCAGGTTTTCTGCGCGAACTCCTGCTCCGGCCATGATGATTGGAGTATCACCATAGGCAATAAGTTCCATAATTTTTGATAAACCTTGCAGAGCGTCTGATTTTTGCCCGGAAGTCAGTACCCGGGCAATGCCCAATTTCGCAAGATTATTCATTGTATTTAATGGGTTAGCACACATATCGAAGGCACGATGAAAAGTAACGGCCAACGGACCGGCAGCAGACATTATTTTTTCCATTCGTAGCATATCGACATTACCGTCAACATCGAGAACGCCCGTCACCAGTCCCGGAAAGCCTAATTCGCGGACAGTACGAACATCCTCAAGAATGGCGGCAAACTCGCCGTCGCTGTAGCAAAAATCACCACCGCGCGGGCGGATGATCGGATGTACGGGAATCGTTATCTGCTGGCGCACGGATTTAAGCACGCCCAGCGACGGCGTTAAGCCCCCTTCTTTCGGTGCCGCACACAATTCAATTCTGTCAGCGCCATTTTGCTGCGCCGTTAGTGCGCACTCCATGCTGTAACAGCAAATTTCCAGTAATGCCATTTTTGCTCCTTAATTACGCCGACTGCTCGCTGTCGACGATCTCTTCAATGGACCACGGATGAAACTTAATGGTTGTTCTGCCATCGGTGACCGCCAGCGTCGGATTCGGTAATCGCTCATGCTCACCTTTTGGCGAACTGGTTTTAACTGAGATCCCCGGCAGGCTGAGTCCTTCATCAGAAAGCAACGCCAGCGCACGGGCATTCAGCGTTTCTGGCTCGCCCGGCAGAACGATTTCAATATGTTCCCAACCTTCGTGCGGGTAACGTTTTTCCCCGGGCCACGGTAGCTCAACAATGGAAAACTGCCAGTGAGCAACCTGTACCGGCTCATGCAATTTAAACAGACAAATCGGCCTGCCATTGATCATATTTTCTGACAGGAGTTCACCGCACTGTTCAAACCCGCGACGCCAGCGTTCAGCGGTGGCGTTTTGATGGCAACGCAAAGAAATGTGATCGGCAGTCAGCGGAGTGATATCCAATCCCAGACGGCGGGAAAGTTCATCTAATGCGTGGGTAAATCGCGGTAAATCCGATGCAATATCCTGCAGCTCGTCGATTGATTGCCAGTTCGCCATAATCACTCTTCGTCTTTTAGTAAAAGCGTTAATTTACCCTGTTGCCCTGCGCCAACCAACCGCTGATTTCACGCCGCTTCTGATGCAATAGTAAAAACGGCAATGCGCCGCGCGCACGTTGCTGACGAAAACAGCCATTTGCAGTATACTCCCGCCCTAATTTCTTTAACTGGTGCGGGCAATTTTTGCTCGCTTCATCAATGTAAGGTATTCCGGTGAATATTCAGGCTCTTCTCTCAGAAAAAGTCCGTCAGGCCATGATTGCGGCAGGCGCGCCTGCGGATTGCGAACCGCAGGTTCGTCAGTCAGCAAAAGTTCAGTTCGGCGACTATCAGGCTAACGGCATGATGGCAGTCGCTAAAAAACTGGGTATGGCACCGCGACAATTAGCAGAGCAGGTGCTGACTCATCTGGATCTTAACGGTATCGCCAGCAAAGTTGAGATCGCCGGTCCAGGCTTTATCAACATTTTCCTTGATCCGGCATTCCTGGCTGAACATGTTCAGCAGGCGCTGGCGTCAGATCGTCTCGGTGTTGCTACGCCAGGAAAACAGACCATTGTGGTTGACTACTCCGCACCGAACGTGGCGAAAGAGATGCACGTCGGTCACCTGCGCTCTACCATTATTGGTGACGCGGCAGTGCGTACTCTGGAGTTCCTCGGTCACAAAGTGATTCGCGCGAACCACGTCGGCGACTGGGGTACTCAGTTCGGTATGCTGATTGCGTGGCTGGAAAAACAGCAGCAGGAAAACGCCGGTGAAATGGAACTGGCTGACCTTGAAGGTTTCTACCGCGATGCGAAAAAGCATTACGATGAAGATGAAGAGTTCGCTGAGCGCGCACGTAACTACGTGGTAAAACTGCAAAGCGGTGACGAATACTTCCGCGAGATGTGGCGCAAACTGGTCGACATCACCATGACGCAGAACCAGATCACCTACGATCGTCTGAACGTGACGCTAACCCGCGATGACGTGATGGGCGAAAGCCTCTACAACCCGATGCTGCCGGGTATCGTAGCGGACCTGAAAGCCAAAGGTCTGGCAGTAGAAAGCGAAGGCGCAACCGTCGTATTCCTTGATGAGTTCAAAAACAAGGAAGGCGAACCGATGGGCGTGATCATTCAGAAGAAAGATGGCGGCTATCTTTACACCACTACTGATATCGCCTGTGCGAAATATCGTTATGAAACACTGCATGCCGATCGCGTGCTGTATTACATCGACTCCCGTCAGCATCAACACCTGATGCAGGCATGGGCGATCGTCCGCAAAGCAGGCTATGTGCCGGAATCCGTACCGCTGGAACACCACATGTTCGGCATGATGCTGGGCAAAGACGGCAAACCGTTCAAAACCCGCGCGGGCGGTACGGTGAAACTGGCCGATCTGCTGGATGAAGCCCTGGAGCGCGCACGTCGTCTGGTGGCAGAAAAGAACCCGGATATGCCAGCTGACGAGCTGGAAAAACTGGCCAATGCGGTGGGTATCGGCGCGGTGAAATACGCGGATCTCTCCAAAAACCGTACTACCGACTACATCTTCGACTGGGACAACATGCTGGCGTTTGAGGGTAATACCGCGCCATACATGCAGTATGCTTACACGCGTGTTTTGTCTGTGTTCCGTAAAGCAGAAATTAACGAAGAGCAACTGGCTTCAGCTCCGGTAATCATCCGTGAAGATCGTGAAGCGCAACTGGCTGCTCGTCTGCTGCAGTTTGAAGAAACCCTCACCGTGGTTGCCCGTGAAGGCACACCGCACGTGATGTGTGCTTACCTGTACGATCTGGCTGGTCTGTTCTCTGGCTTCTACGAGCACTGCCCGATCCTCAGCGCAGAAAACGAAGAAGTGCGTAACAGCCGTCTGAAACTGGCACAACTGACGGCGAAGACGCTGAAGCTGGGTCTGGATACGCTGGGTATTGAGACTGTAGAGCGTATGTAATCGCGTTATGTGTCAAAGGCCGATGTCGCAGTTACGGACATCGGCTTTTTTATCACCGCCGATAATTCACAATCACTTCATTACGTTGTACTTTCAGCGGCGGAATTAACCGCCCACCGCCAGGCACTTCCCAGATAAAGCGCAATGGTTCTGCTGCCGCTATACCGGAAAAGGCCACGGTGGTTCCGCTCTGCCCCTCTAATTCGACACAACGAGATTGTGAGCATAAACGTACCCGCAGTCCCGCGGGGGTCGGACCGATAAGCTGATAACGCCACGCCACCAGCGTCATCAATCCTGAAACAGGTTGTCGCGAAGAAAGAGGCGCAGAAGACATCGACTCACCGCGATGATTTAGCGTAATTCCGACACTACTTGCCTGCCACATCCCCTCCCCGGCGGCTTGCGCAATCACCGGAAACAACAGCATAGCCAATAAAGTTCTCATCATTTACCGCCAATTGTCGCCGTCATGCGGATATGTCGGTTATCAGATAGTTCCAGATTCGACAGCACCACTAACTGCGGCAAGCTGCGGCGCAGGAAGCGAGACAATAATGGTCGCAGCGCGTGGTTCACCAACAATACAGGCGGCGCACCCAACATCTCCTGACGGGATAGCGCTTCCTGAGTTTGCGCCAGTAAACGATCCGCCAGCCCTGGCTCCAGTCCGCCCCCGCCTTGCAACGCCTGTAATAACAAACGTTCCAGCGGCGTGTCGAGGCCAATAACATGGACTTCATCTTTGCCGGGGAACCACTGCTGGGTAATCGCTCGCCCCAACGCCACGCGCACGACGGCGGTTAATTCATGCGGATCGCTCTGAATGGGCGCATGCTCCGCCAGCGCTTCGAGAATGGTACGCATGTCGCGAATCGGCACTTTTTCATCGAGCAGATTTTGCAGCACTTTATGTAGCGTGGTGAGCGTGACGACGCCAGGAACGAGATCTTCCGTCAGCTTTGGCATCTCCTGGGCGACGCGATCCAGCAATTGTTGCGCCTCCTGGCGACCAAACAACTCTGCGGCGTGCTGGCTAATGAGATGGTTAAGATGCGTTGCCACCACTGTGCTGGCCTCAACCACGGTGTACCCCTGAATCTGCGCCTGTTCTTTTAGCGCACTTTCGATCCAGATAGCGTTCAGACCAAAAGCCGGATCGACGGTCGCTTCACCAGGTAACGTCCCGGCAGCGGTACCCGGGTTAATTGCCAGCCAGCGCCCCGGATAAGCATCGCCACTGCCAATCTCTACGCCTTTCATCAAAATACGATAACGTGCCGGTTGCAGATCCATATTGTCGCGAATGTGCACCACCGGCGGCAGGAAGCCCATTTCTTGGGCAAATTTCTTGCGAATACTACGAATACGGCCCAGCAACTCGCCATCTTGTTGGAAATCAACCATCGGGATCAGTCGATAGCCCACTTCCATTCCCAGAGAATCTTCCAGTTGCACATCATTCCACGTTGCTTCGACTACAGCATTATTCTCTGCCATTTTTACCGGTTTTGGTTCGGCTGGCGCTTTTTGATCGCGTCCGCGGATCCACCAGGCCAGCCCGAGCAATCCCGCCGTGAACAGCAAAAATACCAGGTTCGGCATTCCTGGCACCAGCCCGAGTAAACCGAGCACGGCGGCGCTTAACAACATAACGCTTGGGTTACTGAAAAGCTGATTCACCATCTGCTCGCCAACATCCTGATCGGTGCTGACACGCGTAACGATGACCCCCGCGGCGGTAGAAATCACCAGTGCCGGGATTTGTGCCACCAGACCGTCGCCTATGGTCAATAGCGTATAACTTTCCGCCGCGTGCCCCATGCTCATGCCATGTTGCAGCACACCAACCAGCAATCCGCCGACAACGTTAATGACCATGATGAGGATCCCGGCAATGGCATCGCCGCGAACAAACTTACTTGCCCCGTCCATTGAGCCGTAAAAATCGGCTTCCTGAGTCACTTCGGAGCGGCGTTTTTTCGCCTCATCTTCACCAATCAATCCAGCGTTAAGGTCGGCGTCAATCGCCATCTGCTTACCCGGCATACCATCGAGAACAAAGCGCGCGCCCACTTCCGCGATACGCCCGGCACCTTTGGTGATAACCATAAAGTTGATGATCACGAGAATGACGAACACCACGATACCGATAGCGAAATTGCCACCAACGAGGAAGTGACCGAACGCTTCGACCACCTTTCCAGCCGCCGCCGCGCCGGTATGCCCTTCCATCAAAATGATACGGGTTGAAGCTACGTTAAGAGCCAGACGCAACAGCGTGGTGAACAGCAGGATTGTCGGAAAGGCGGCAAACTCGAGCGTACGCTGGGTAAACATCGCCACCAGCAACACCATGATCGACAACGCGATATTAAAGGTAAACAGCAGGTCGAGAATGAAGGCAGGCAATGGCAGCACCATCATCGACAAAATCAGCAAGATCAAAATCGGTCCGGCAAGGATCTGCCATTGTGTCGATTTCAGGTTTGCGGGCAGGCGCAGCATCGCGGCCAGATTACTCATGGGTCGGTTTCTCGTTAATAAAATCCAGGGCTTCCGGCACCGGAAGATGAGTTGGTTGTACAGGGCGCTGTCCACCAGCCAGACGCCAACGTTTCAGTTGCCAGACCCAGGCCAGCACTTCCGCCACGGCGGCATAGAGTTGACCAGGTATTTGTTGACCGATTTCAGCATGTCGATACAGCGCACGCGCCAGCGGAGGCGCTTCGAGGGTCGGGACGTTATTTTCAGCGGCTATTTCACGAATGCGTAATGCCACCAGCCCCGCGCCCTTGGCAACGACTTTTGGCGCACTCATTTTGTTTTCGTCGTACTGCAAAGCCACTGAGTAGTGAGTTGGGTTATTGACGATAACGTCCGCTTTCGGCACATCGGCCATCATCCGCCGCCGCGCCGCAGCTCGCTGCATCTGACGGATTCGCCCTTTGACATGAGGGTCGCCTTCACTTTGTTTGAACTCATCACGAATATCCTGCCGTGACATACGCAGCTTTTTCAGGTGGCTGAAGATTTGGAAAAAGACGTCAAATCCCACCATCGGAATAACGCCAAGCACCACCAACAACGCGCATAGCCCAACCAGATCCATGGCGTTTCCCATGGCGGTAATCGGAGACTCGGCCATTAAACGCATCATCTGCGGCCAGTGGTGCCAGAGATAAAACCCCGTCACACTGCCGACCAGGATGGATTTCAGTATCGCTTTCAGCAACTCCGCGCCAGTCTGTGCCGAGAACATCCGTTTAATGCCCGGTAGCGGGTTGAGTTTGGAAAACTTCGGCTGCAAGGATTTGCCGCTAAATACCAGCCCACCCAGCATCACCGGAGAAATGAGCGCCACCAGCACCACGCCGCTAATCAGTGGCAGCAGCGCCAGCATGGCTTCTCTGATCAGCAGAATAATCTGCCCGAGGATCAGGTTCGGGTCATTGATAATACTGTGATCAAAATGCAATCCCGCGGAGAGCATGCCCGACAATCGACGAGCCAGCGACACACCGCCAAACCAGATAACACACACGCCCACTAACAAAATCAGCAGCGACGTTAATTCACGGGAACGCGGGATTTGCCCCTCTTCCCGCGCTTTTTCAAGTCGGTGAGGTGTGGGGGCTTCTGTTTTGTCGTCGCTCTCGTCAGACACGTCGCCAATCCTGGAAAGAGTAATAAGCGTGAATGATGCCAGAGCGCAAAGCGTTCAATGGTTTGAGTAAGGGGTAAAAAAGGCGGGATTTAGGGCTTTTGCCACAGCACATCAGGCATGGTGACATGTTTGTCGGGTACGGCGTAAACGCCTTATCCAACCTTGAAGATCGATGTGACGCGGCCGCGTCACATCAGGCAATACAAATCAGAATCCAAGGCTATCCAACAAATCGTCGACCTGGTCCTGACTGGCTACCACACCGGCTTTGCTGGTATCTACCTGTGGTCCATTCAGCAAACTCTGGCTTTCACGTTTCGGACGTGCATCCTGTTCCGGGATATTTTCCAGCAGCACCATTAGCAACTGGCGTTCAATCTCCTGAATGACATCCATCATTCGTTTAATGACCTGCCCGGTGAGGTCCTGAAAATCCTGCGCCATCATGATTTCCAGCAACTGCGCATTGGTAAAACGGGTATGCGTCGGCACATCCGCCAGAAATTGCCGTGTATCGGTCACCAGTTCGCGAGCGTCGGCAAGGTCAATGGGATCGGCAAACCAGCCATCCCAGCGTTGGGTTAACGCTTTTGCTGATTTCTCCATGTGATCCTGATGCGGTTGTGAAGCCTCAACACTGTTGAGCGCCCTTTCCGCAGCCTGGGCAGTCATCTGCACAACGTAGTACAAACGATCGCGGGCATCGGGGATGGCTTCCGCCGCTTCTGCAATGGCCTGGTCCAGCCCCAGCTCCCGCAGACTATCGCGCAGCATACGCGTCAGGCTGCCGATGCGCGCAATGATATCGCCAGCAGAATTTTCATCAGCAGGTTTAATTGATGGTTGCATCATAGTCGCATCCTCACATGCCCAGTTTCTCAAAGATTTTGTTGAGTTTTTCCTCCAGCGTCGCGGCGGTAAATGGCTTAACCACGTAGCCACTGGCCCCCGCTTGTGCTGCGGCAATAATGTTTTCTTTCTTCGCTTCTGCAGTCACCATTAACACCGGCAATGCTGACATCGCGCCATCAGCACGAATCGTTTTCAGCAACTCCAGGCCATCCATGTTGGGCATGTTCCAGTCGGAGATAACAAAACCATATCCTCCCGCCTGCAACTTATTGAGAGCGTCGGCGCCATCCTCCGCTTCCTCAACATTATTAAATCCAAGCTCTTTCAGCAGGTTACGCACGATGCGTCGCATGGTAGAAAAGTCATCCACAACCAAAAATTTAAGCTCTTTATCCGCCATCTCACACTCCTGATTTAAATACGTATCGCCTGTCCGGCACTGATTTTTGCCAGCA
Organism: Escherichia sp. E1130; assembly: GCF_005781065.1. Taxonomy (NCBI): domain Bacteria; kingdom Pseudomonadati; phylum Pseudomonadota; class Gammaproteobacteria; order Enterobacterales; family Enterobacteriaceae; genus Escherichia; species Escherichia sp. E1130. The sequence continues at coordinate 75,750 of NZ_VATL01000009.1, read as the reverse complement.
TTTGCTGGCTTACCTGGCTAAGATCGACCACTTCGCAGACGCCACCCATATTGATGGCCTCGCGCGGCATGCCGAACACCACGCTGCTTGCTTCATTTTGCGCAAGAGTCCATGCCCCCGCCTGACGCATTGCTAACATTCCCGTCGCGCCGTCGTTGCCCATGCCCGTCAGAATCACCCCAACCGCATTACGCCCCGCCTGTTTGGCCACAGAATGAAACAACACATCTACCGATGGCCGATGGCGATTAACCGCCGGGCCATCGTGAATTTTGATTTGATAATTCGCGCCGCTACGCGCCAGTTCCATATGCCGATCGCCCGGGGCGATATAGGCATGCCCCGGCAAGACGCGTTCTCCGTCCTCGGCTTCTTTCACGCCGATTTGGCACAGCTTATTAAGTCTGTCGGCAAAAGAGCGGGTAAAACCGGGCGGCATATGCTGGGTAATTAACAGTGCCGGGCTGGAAAGCGGCAACGGTTGCAATACGTGACGAATCGCCTCAGTTCCCCCCGTTGAGGCACCAATCGCAATCAGCTTTTCTGAACTCAAGAGCGGTCCGGTCTTCAGCGGTGTCGGTGCCGATAACGGTTTATGCGCAGTAAGGCTTGCCCTTGCTGCCGTACGCACCTTTTCGGCAATCATTTCGCTATACGCCAGCATTCCTTCGCGGATCCCCAGTTGCGGTTTGGTGACAAAATCTATCGCCCCCAACTCCAGAGCACGCAGCGTGACTTCGGAACCTTTGCCAGTCAGAGAAGAAACCATCACTACTGGCATCGGTCGCAAACGCATTAATTTTTCGAGGAAATCCAGTCCGTCCATACGCGGCATTTCGACGTCCAGCGTCAGCACATCAGGGTTGAATTTCTTAATCAAATCACGCGCGACCAGCGGATCGGGAGCCGTCGCTACCATTTCCATGTCACTATGACTATTGATGATTTCTGTCATTATCTGGCGCATCAGTGCCGAGTCATCGACCGACAACACCCTGATTTTGCTCATCGTTAATCCTTACTTAGCGCATACACCGTCTGTCCACGCAATGTGAAGCTGCGCTCAAGGTGGCTAAAGTTTTCAGAGTGACCCGCAAACAATAATCCGTCGGGTTTAAGCAGCGGTACAAAGCGGCGCAAAATCTCCTGCTGGGTCGCTTGATCGAAGTAGATCATGACGTTACGACAGAAGATCGCATCGAACGGCCCCGGCGCAGCGTACTGTTTCGCCAGCAAATTCAGCGGGGAAAAATCAATGTAGTTCGCCAGTGCCTTACGCACACGCACCAGCCCTTGATGCGGCCCCGTACCACGCATGAAGTAGCGCTGGAGTTGTTGCGGCGTCAGGTTTTTCAGCTCTTCATGGCGATAAATGCCGCTTCTGGCTTTCTCCAGCACTTCGGTGTCGATATCGCTGGCGAACACTTTCCAGCGTCCGGGCGCGGTGCCCAGCGTGTCCGCCAGTGTCATCGCAATGCTGTAGGGTTCTTCACCTGTCGATGCCGCCGCACTCCATACGCGATACTCGCCAGAGCTGTGGCGGGCGTGCTCCGCGAGCAATGGGAAATGATGCCCCTCGCGGAAAAATGCCGTCAGGTTTGTAGTCAGCGAATTAATAAACGCCTGCCACTCGCCGCTGTGCTGATTAGATTCCAGTAAATTCAGATAATGGCCGAAGTCTGCAAGCCCCAGCGAGCGCAAACGGCGCACCAGGCGGTTGTAAACCATGTCGCGTTTGTGGTCCGCCAGGACTATCCCCGCACGTTGATAGATCAATTGACTTATCCGCCGAAAATGTGTGTCGGAAAGCGCCAGGCGCTCGGTCATCTGTAACAATAAAGACGTTTGCCCGCAGGGCAGAGATGATGTCATAGCGCCTTCTCAGTCACTTCAGGAAACCACTGATTCACCCGTTGTGCCGTTGCCGCCGCTTCTTCTGCCAGTGCGACGTTTTGTTGCATCACCTGATCCATCTGGCTGAAATGACCGAGTGAGTAAATACTCATCAAAATGTTTCCCAGTTTGGATCTTGTTCAGTAATACGCAGTCGCGGCTGTGCGGGTGGTTGTTCAGTGGTTGGACGGGATTGTGGTTTATTCGTTTGCGAGCTTGCAGCCAGACGGAATGTGGAAACTGCTTGTGTTAAACGGCTGGCCTGCTCTTCAAGGGCCGCCGCCGCCGCGGCAGACTCCTGCACCAGCGATGCGTTTTGTTGGGTGACGCGATCCATTTCCGACACTGCCAACGCCACTTGATCGATACCGCGACTCTGTTCATCCGATGCAGAGGCAATCTCGCCCATAATGTCGGTAACACGGGTGACGGCATTGACAATATTCGTCATGGTTTCCCCGGCACTTTCTACTAGCACCGAACCGGTATCAACGCGGGAGGCGGAATCTTCAATCAGCGCTTTGATCTCTTTTGCCGCCTGGGCGCTGCGACTGGCGAGATTACGCACTTCGCCCGCCACCACGGCAAAACCACGCCCCTGTTCCCCTGCTCGGGCGGCTTCAACAGCCGCGTTCAGTGCCAGGATATTGGTCTGGAAAGCAATGCCATCAATAACGCTAATAATGTCAGCAATTTTCTGCGAACTGTCGGCAATTTCGTGCATGGTTTTCACCACACCGTCCACGACTTTGCCACCATGCTGAGCAGTATCGGAGGCACTTTGCGCCAGTTGCGAGGCTTGACGGGCGTTATCGGCGTTCTGTTTCACTGTTGCTGTGAGCTGTTCCATGCTGGCGGCCGTTTCTTCCAGCGCCGATGCCTGCTGTTCAGTACGGGAGGAAAGATCGGTATTCCCCGCAGCAATTTCACGAGTACCAGCATAGATAGCGTCTGAACCTTCGCGCACATGGTTGACCGTGTCAGTCAGAGAGCGTTGCATATGTGAAACGCTCTGTGCCAGGTCGCCCATTTCGCTGCGTCCAGCAATGCTGAGGGTATGCGCCAGATTGCCACCAGCAATTTCCCGGATGTGAGAAATGATCTTCGCTAATGGGTTAAGTAGCATGCGGCGGATGCCGTACCACGCCACCAGCAGAATCAATACCACCACCAGCGCGATAACCGCCAGTTGCCACTGGGCAAATCGGTAATCATCCGCGTTGTCAGTGACGATAGCTTGATACCGTTTTTCACTACTGAGGGCGTACTGGGCAAAGGCTTCGCCCATCGCATTTTGCATTCCCTGGGTTGGCTGAGCGAAATAGGCTCCGGTATTGCCATAATCAAGATAATCAATCAGTTCTGTTAATGCTGTGTGATAGTTTTTATATTTTTCGTCGATATTACGACGGGTAGCGACCATTTCAGGTAACGGTGCCATGATTTTGAATTTTTTATAATGGATTGCAGCCTGGGCCAATGTTTTCCTGGCGCTATCAAGCAATTCAACTTTAGCGTTACTTTGTTGATTGGATGAATCCATCATCATCCGCACCGCTGAACGACTCAGGTTAATGCGCGTTTGCAGCATTAAATCCCAGGTTGAGGTCAGCTCGCTTTGCTGCTCCCGTAATTGATTGGAAACCACAAAACTTTTCTGGCTATGGTGAAGAGAAGAAAAAAACAGACTTCCGGAAATAAGCTGTAACAGTGCGAATACCCCCAGCACCATTACCAACAGCGTGACTACGCGGATACGGTTAATCATAAGGCACCTTCCTGAAAACAAGTTGGTTTCGTTATCGGCAGGAAGGAGGGAAACTTTATTTCTGATGCCAGTCATGGCGATATTAAAATGAAAAACCCAATGCGCAGGGCATCGGGCTCATTTCATTTGAGTACGGCGGGATAAATTATGCGACTTCTGATGCCGTGCTATCCAACAGCGCCATCTCTTCGCTATTCAGCAGTTTTTCGATATTAACCAGAATTAGCATGCGATCGCCCAGCGCACCCAGGCCGGTGAGGTATTCTGTGGAAAGCGTCACAGCAAATTCCGGTGCCGGGCGAATTTGTTCCGTCGTCAACGAAAGAACATCTGAAACGCCATCTACCACAATGCCGACCACCCGCTGCCCAAGATTCAGAACGATAACCACCGTGTTATCGTTGTACTCCACATCCACCTGGCTGAACTTAATACGCAAATCAATAATTGGCACAATCACGCCGCGCAGATTAGTGACGCCTTTGATAAACGCGGGTGTATTGGCAATCCGCGTAACCTGATCGTAGCCACGGATCTCCTGCACTTTCAGAATATCGATGCCGTACTCTTCGTCACCGAGGGTAAATACCAGAAACTCCTGGCCTGACGGTTCGCTGGCCAGCTTTGTTACATTTGTCATACCGGTCATATTTATTCCCTTTTTACTCAATCAGGCGGCGGTATTCGCCATACGTTGTTCGCGGTTTATCGCCTGCAAGGCGGAGACATCAACAATCAGTGCCACGCTGCCGTCGCCAAGAATGGTTGCAGCAGAAATGCCAGGGACTTTGCGATAGTTACTTTCAAGGTTTTTAACCACCACCTGATGTTGACCAATTAACTGATCCACCAGCAAGGCGTAGCGGCGACCGCCACTTTGCAGAATGACAACAATCCCCTGTGTAGCTTCGGTTTTCGCGCCTGCGACGTTGAACACTTTCCACAGTTCGACGATGGGCAGATATTCACCACGCACTTCCAGTACTCGCTCGCCGCCTGCCAGTGGATGGAGATCGGCTTCACGAGGTTGTAGTGATTCCATGACGGCGTTCAGCGGCAGAATGAAAACTTCGTCAGCAACGCGTACCGACATGCCATCGAGGATCGCCAGCGTAAGCGGCAGTAAAATGCGGATTGTGGTGCCAACGCCCTGCTTCGACTGGATTTCAACGTGGCCACCCATCTCCTGGATATTACGTTTGACGACATCCATGCCGACGCCGCGCCCGGAGACATCGGTGACCTGCTCCGCCGTGGAAAAACCAGGGGCGAATATCAACATCGCCACTTCGTCGTCAGTCATGTTGTCGCTAACGCTCAGACCTTGCGAGGCGGCTTTTGCCAGAATCCGCTCTCGATTAAGCCCCGCGCCATCGTCGGTCACTTCGATGCAGATGTTGCCGCCCTGGTGTTCAGCAGACAGGATTAAATTTCCAACGCTATCTTTACCCGCAGCGAGTCGTTTTTCTGGCAATTCAATACCATGGTCGAGGCTATTGCGTACCAGGTGGGTCAGCGGGTCGATAATGCGTTCTATCAGACTCTTGTCGAGTTCGGTGGAACTGCCCACCAGCGTCAGTTCCACCTGTTTGCCAAGTTTACCCGCCAGGTCGCGCACCAGCCGGGGATAGCGGCTAAAGACATATTCCATTGGCATCATGCGAATCGACATCACTGATTCCTGCAAATCGCGGGCGTTACGTTGTAACTGCCCCATGCTGGTAATCAAATCCCCATGATTCACCGGGTCCAGTTCACTGGAGCGCTGGGCCAGCATCGACTGAGTAATCACCAGTTCGCCAACGAGGTTAATCAGCTGATCAACCTTTTCAACCGCCACGCGGATGCTGCTAGATTCGCTGCCGCGCGACGTTTTTTCCCGTTCCACTCGCCCTGCTGGTGCTTGTTCGGCTGCCAGTTTAAGTACCGGTGGCGGGGATATTTTGGGCGCGGACTCTACTTTTTCGAAGGTAATCTGATCGGCCTCAATCACAAAACAGAGCACCGCTTTGATGTCATCTTCGGCGATGTCGCCCGGTAATATTGCCGAAAGAGAATCCGCCCCCTTCACCACATCAGTTAACGTTGTCAGATGCCCCAGCTCTTCTTCCAGTAGATCGACTTCTCCCGCCTTCAGACGCGAAAGTAGAATTCGTCGCGGCGACTCACTGTTACCCTGTTCATCTTGCGGTTCACTTTTGGCAACCACACTTAACCGGGCCATGGCGGGTGTCGATTCGCCTTTCGCTTCTATTGCCAGTTGACGTAAGGCCTGGCAGATATAGTCAAAGCTGGCGGCATCCGGCTCTTGCGACTGTTTATAAGCGTCGAGCTGTTCCTGCATGATGTCCTTCGTTTCCAAAAACAGATTGATAATGTCGGTGTTAAGCAGCATTTCACCGCGTCTGGCTTCGTCGAGCAGGTTTTCCATCAGATGCGTGGTTTCCTGCAATACGCTAAAGCCAAAGGTTCCCGCCCCTCCTTTGATGGAGTGGGCCGCACGAAAGATGGCATTCAATTGTTCGGCATCTGGCGCTTCTGGCTGTAAATTCAGCAGATGCTGCTCCATATCGGCCAACAGTTCGTCCGCTTCATCAAAAAATGTCTGGTAAAAATCGCTTATATCCATGCTCACGCTGTCACCTCGATTCGGCTGATGGCATTGTGGAAACACTGACCTGCGGTGTTACCCCAGGTTTTTCCAGGACGCTTACCGGCTCATTCTGGCTTTCGGCGTTTTCATGCAAAATGGCCTGTTCGGCTTGTTTATTCAGTACCAACAGACTGATTCGACGATTAACGGCATCATCCGGGCCGCGATCGCTTAAGCGCATGGTCGCCGCCATGCCGACAACGCGTAAAATTTTGCCATCAGCCAGACTTCCCACCATTAGCTCACGGCGCGACGCATTGGCGCGTTCAGTGGAAAGCTCCCAGTTGCTGTAACCTTTCTCACCATTGGCGTAAGGGAAATCATCGGTATGACCGGAAAGGCTGATACGGTTAGGAATACCGTTCAGCACCGGCGCAATGGCGCGCAGAATGTCGCGCATATAGGGCTCGACATCAGCACTACCGGTTTTAAACATCGGGCGATTCTGGCTATCAATTATCTGGATACGTAAACCTTCCTGTACCAGATCGATTTTGAGATGTGGACGCATCGCCCGTAGTTTCGGGTCTGATTCAATAAGCTGGTCGAGATCGCCACGCAATTTCCGCAGCCGACTTTGCTCCATGCGTTTTTTAAGTTCTTCAATGTTCGGCTGCTTATTCACTTCCCCCTGGCTTTGGGTGAAATCATCACCGCCGCCGGGAATTGGGCTTTCGCTATTAGAAATTCGATCGCCGCCCGTTACCGCTGTCGCCAGCGGCGTACGGAAGTATTCCGCAATCTGAATCAGCTCTTTTGGGCTGGAGATGGAGATAAGCCACATCACCAGAAAAAAAGCCATCATCGCGGTCATAAAGTCAGCATAAGCAATCTTCCACGAACCATGTGCTGCGCCGTGGGATTTCGCTTTGCGTCGTTTGACGACAATAATCGGATGCGCTTGATTCTTCATGCTTCCTCGGTTGTCGTCTGTTGTTGCGGATTTTTCACCGCGCGCACATGCTCTTCCAGTTCAACAAACGACGGACGTTCACTGGAATAGAGCGTTTTGCGACCAAATTCAACGGCGATAGGCGGTGCGTAACCGTTCAGATTAGAAAGCAGTGTGACTTTGACGCACTGCATCATTTTGCTGGTTTCGGCGCTTTTCTGGCGCAAAACACTCGCTAACGGGGAAATAAATCCGTAAGCCAATAAGATACCGAGGAAAGTCCCCACCATCGCATGTGCGATGAGCGCCCCCAATTCGGCAGCAGGACGATCGGCTGATCCTAATGCGTGCACCACTCCCATTACGGCCGCAACAATCCCAAACGCAGGAAGAGAGTCTCCGACCAACGCCAGGCTGTTCGCCGGGACCTCCGCCTCGTTTTCGTGCGTTTCTATCTCTTCGTCCATCAGGGCTTCAATTTCGAAGGTATTCATGTGGCCGCTGATAATCAGGCGCAGATAATCGACGATAAAATCCAGCATAACGGCATCCGCGAGGATGCGCGGATAACTGGCGAAGATCTCGCTCTCTCGTGGATTTTCAATATCGCGTTCCAGTGAGAACATGCCCATTTGCCGCGATTTCGCCATCAGACGGTAAAGCAACGCCAGCAAATCCATATACATTGCTTTGGTATATTTAGAGCGACGAAACAACAATGGCAGCGCCTTAAGCGTACCTTTGATTGCTTTGCCATTATTGCCGACGATAAACGACCCAATGCCTGCACCGGCAATAATCACCAGTTCAGCGGGTTGATAGAGTGCTCCAAGGCTTCCACCGGTCATCAAATAACCGCCGAAAACTGTACCGAGAACAACCAGGTAACCTAATAAGATAAGCACGACATCATCCTTTCACTGTTGACCATGACAGGATGTTCAGTCGGCAGACGTTACCTTACGGCTGGAGAAAAATAAGCAGCGGTAATTAATTACCGCTGCTGGAGTGTTTCGCCACACCGTATGGGTTAAACAGCCTGTATTCTCTGTTCATCCAGCAGTTGAGGGATAATATCGGCAGGGTTCTGAGAAAGTTTACGTCTTTTTACGGCGCGCGATGGTGGTTGACATAAGCTGCAGGCAAAACTGCCGACAGGTTGATGAGCATGAGTGATAAAATTACCGCCGCAGCAGTTGCAGCTGGAAAGTTGCAGTAAATCGCTTTCGACAAATCGCACCAGAGTCCAGGCGCGGGTTAGCGCCAGCAGTGGTCCGTTTTCGGCTTGTGGGCACTGTTCAAGGTATAAACGATAGGCTTTGATTACCGCATCGACGCCATTACATAACCCGGTTTTCAGTAAAAACTGCCATGCATTACAGAACATCGACGCATGGACATTTTGTTCCCAGGTCATAAACCAGTCGGTAGAGAACGGCAACATCCCTTTCGGCGGCGGGCTTCCGCGCAGCTCTTTATAGAGCTTGATCAGGCGTCCGCGACTTAATTGTGTTTCACTTTCCAGCATCTGCAAACGAGCGCCCAAGGTTATCAACTCCATGGCGAGTTGAATATCACGGGCTTCCTGAACAATGCTTTTTTCACTCATGATCAGGCCCTTTTCTTACGTTGTGCTTCTTCGGGCTGATTAACATCATTCAATAAACGCGTGGAGAGCATAATGCCGGTATGAATTTGCTGGAGATCGTCAACACGGGAATCCTGCGTCAGTTGGTTAATAGTCTGGTGGCTGTCAAAGCGGAATTGACAAATCAGTTGATTGGTTTCGGCCAGTTTAACCATTTGCGGAAGAGTCAGCGTCGCCAGCGTTGTAGCCATTTCTTCATTAATACCGAGACGAAACATGGCGGACGCTTTGTCCTGAACGATCAGACGCTGTGCAAGAAGTAAATATGACAAGTTAATGTCATAAATATGTTTCAGCAACTCGGAGGTATGCATTATTCCCACCCAGAATAACTAACTTTATTTTTTATGCGGTATCACCGCATCCCGTGATGTCGCCGGGAAATCCCGGTAAAAAGTAAATAAAAATGGAATAGTAGCGATCAACGAAAAAACACACAGACATCATAAGAGGTGAAACACGTCTTACACAGAGTGATGCTTTTTACACTTATCTAAGATTTTTCCTAATTCGACGCAACTGTACTCGTCACCACTCATACATACAACGGAGCGGAGCTGCGATTTTCGACAATGTGTGATACGGATCACACAAAACACTCAATTACTTAACATTGATGTATAAGTCATACTTTTGTTTTGCGTATATTTCATTCTGTTAAAAAGTTTTTCAGCTTATCTGCCAGCAAAAATGATGTGGCGGGATAAAATTGAGATGTTGCGCACTGTTAATATAAATCACCGTGAATAACCATATCCCGGATATGGGATAAATATCTATGTTCTCTGTAAATCATTAAAAAAACAGCCAATTAAATAATAATATGCCATTTAAAAAAAATTAAGGCTGCCAACAATATCAATGTTAACAAGATGTTTTATTAATATTAACCATTTGTTTAGTGAGAGAAATCAATTTCTCCACTTCCTCATCATCACCCGCATGACTACATAGTAACACTACGATATTGATTAATTATCTTTATTAATGATCATGCTAATATTTGCATTTTTGACCAAGTTGTTATTGCATCTATAGCTCATTCAGGGTAAAGCTGTGATCTCACCTGAAGTTCATAGAATAAGGAGCAGGTTATGAGTTACGCCAATATTCTTGTTGCCGTTGCTGTCTCACCGGAAAGCCAGCAACTGTTAGCAAAAGCGGTATCTATCGCCCGTCCCGTTAATGGGCGTATCAGTTTAATCACCCTCGCTTCCGATCCAGAAATGTACAATCAATTAGCCGCGCCGATGCTTGAGGATTTACGCAGTGTGATGCATGAAGAAACACAAAACTTTCTGGACAAATTAATTCAGGATGCTGGATATCCCGTTGAAGAAAAGTTTATAGCTTACGGAGAGTTGAGCGAACATATTCTGGCGGTATGCCGTAAACATAAATTCGATTTGGTGATTTGCGGTAATCATAATCACAGTTTCTTTTCGCGAGCATCCTGCTCTGCGAAAAGTGTGATTGCCTCAAGTGAGGTTGATGTGCTGTTGGTTCCGCTTAAGGGAGATTAAGCGCAATTACGCCAGCTTTGGAAAGGTCGCAACTTTATCGCGCTGCTGGCTTTCCGCGCTGCGCGGAACTATCAGCTTTAGGTCGCTAATAAAGCACTCCTGCCAGTGGTTAATATCGTTTTTCACGATAATTTCCAACATTTCTGCATGACGGGAAATACGTTCTGCCAGCGACATAGTCAATGCCCGATTCAACGCCGCCGCGACTTCATCACGATCGTATGGGTTAACGATTAACGCTGACGTCAGTTCATTCGCCGCCCCCGCAAATTGTGAAAGTACCAGTACGCCGGGATTGGCAGGATCCTGGGCGGCGACATATTCTTTCGCCACCAGATTCATCCCGTCACGCAGCGGCGTCACTAATCCGACATCGGAATAGCGGAAGATTTTCATCAGTAATTTACGGTCGAAATGCTGGTTCAGATAATAAAGCGGTGTCCAGCCTAATTGCCCATATTTTCCGTTAATTCTCCCGGCTTCATTTTCCAGCTGATGACGAATATCCTGATATGCCTGCACATCACCACGCGAGGTTGGCGCTATCTGGGTATAACGTATTTTGCCATGATGTTGCGGATATTTTTCCAGCAAGGCTTCATAGGCGAGAAAACGCTCAGGCAGACCTTTGGAATAATCCAGTCGTTCGACAGAAAAGATATTTTGTACGCTTTTCAGCTCCGCTTTTAATTGCGCCAGTTTGGGCGGCAGCGGTCCGGCAGCCTGTTTGGCTATTTCATCCGGTTCAATACCAATAGGGTAAACTTCGGTGCGAAATGCCTTGCCCCAGGCCGTATGATTGCGCGAACTACGCGTCGTGACGCGCGTCAGGTTGGAAAGGCAATCCAGAAACGCCAGGCGATCGTTTTCTGTCTGAAACCCCAGCAAATCATAATCACAAAGCTGTTCAAGCAACGTGTTATAAGTCGGCAGCGCGTTGAAGATTTCCGGTGTTGGGAAAGGAATATGCAGAAAGAAACCAATGCGATTATTCACGCCACGTTTACGGAGTTCATGCGCAAATGGCAACAGGTGATAATCGTGGATCCAAATAATGTCATCGTCTTCCAGCAACGGCAGTAATTTATCTGCCAGCAATGCATTCACGCGTAAATAGCCTTCCCAGGCGGAACGCTGAAATTGCACCAGATCGAGTCGATAATGAAATGCGGGCCAGAGAACAGCATTGGAGAATTGGTTGTAGTATTCGTCGAGATCCTTTTCACTGAGGTTAAAAGAGGCCCAGGTGATATTTCCTTTTTTCACCTTTTTTAGCGGCTGATCCTCATTCCCTGTTTCGCCACTCCAGCCAAACCACAGTCCACCTGCGGCTTTCAGCGCCCCCAGTATACCGACAGCAAGGCCACCGGCACTGGCGGCGTGCTCGTCTGGTGGTGCAATCCGGTTAGATACTACGACTAAACGGCTCATAGTCATCACTCCTGTTATTGTCTCTTTTTAGTTGTTGTAATGCGTTGGTTATCATTTCAAGCCAGCGCCAGACATCCGGCACGCCCGCCAGCCGCCATGATGCCTGAGTTGCGCCTGTGCCAATTTTCACTGACATTCCGCCCAGCCTGTTAACGACCGAGAAGCCAGATTCATCGGTTAAGTCATCACCTAAAAAAATAGGCTTGCGGCCAATAAAGGGAACTTCCTGCATAAATGCGGCAATCGCGTCCCCTTTGCTGGTGCCTCTCGGTTTTATCTCAACGACACACTTTCCCTGTTGTAACGCCATTTGCGGCCAAATCTGGGTAATGCGCTGCGCTAATGTCAATAAGGCGTCCTCATGCTGCGGTGCCTGACGATAATGCAGCGCAAACGCCATCCCTTTAGCCTCAATCTCCACACCGGGAAGCCTGGCGATAGCCGTATGCAGTTGAACGCTAATATCCCGGGCAATCGCTTCCGGCAAATGAACAATATGCGTTTTACCATTGATGTCACGGCGCTCCGCCCCATGCACACCCGCTAACGGGAAGCGATAAGGTTTCGCCAGTGCGTCAAGCTCTACCATTGAGCGCCCTGATATCAATGCCAATGCACCATCACTTGCGGTTGCCAGCAGCTGGAGTCCTTGCAGAATATTTTCAGGTACGACGACCTGATCGGGATGCGGTTTGATTTCCGCCAGCGTTCCATCGAGATCAAAAAACCAGGCATAATTCGCGGATAGTTCAGGGGGTTCGGTTAACGGTTCTGTCACCCGGTACTCCTCCTTATCTTTTTATTGTTCGCGCAGAACGCGCTTTACAGACATGTAAGTATAGACAGTGTGACGAGGCTCGCCATTGGCAAAAAGAACAGCCAACCGTTGTGGCGGTTGGCTGTGGAGGATTTTGGAACTAAATAATTATCGTATAAAGCATCAAACAGTGCGTTTCGCTTTTTGCTTATAACGGTCGAAGATCACCGCAGCCAGCAGGATTAAGCCACGAACAACATACTGTGCGAACGGAGAAATATTAAGCAGGTTCATGGCGTTTTCCACGGTGCCTAAAATTAAGATACCCGCCACTACATATGAGATTTTTCCGATGCCGCCTTTCAGAGAAACGCCACCTAAAACGCAGGCAGAGATAACAATCAACTCATAACCAATAGACGTCATTGGCTGGCCGCTGGTCATACGAGAAGCCAGAATGATCCCGGCAATCGCCGATACGAGACCAGAGAGAACGAAGATAATAATTTTGGTACGGACTACCGGTACACCCGCGAGGCGTGCCGCCTCTTCGTTACCGCCAATTGCCAATGTATTACGACCAAAAGTGGTTTTGTTCAGCAGCAAACCAAAGACGACCAGGCAAGCCACAGTGAGCCAGATTGGCGCAGGCAGGCCGAACCAGTTGGCATAACCGAGTGCAAAGAAGCTTTCATCTTCGATGCCCACCGCTTTACCGTCAGAGATAATATACGCCAGACCACGGACAATCTGCATCGTCGCCAGCGTGGTAATCAGGGCGTTGATTTTCAATTTAGCGATAACAAAACCATTCACCAGGCCGCAGAGAACGCCCAGCAGTAAACCTGCCGCCACGCCAATCCACAAACTTTCGGTCAGGTTAATAACCACCGCAGTGGTTACGCCTGCGCAGGCAATCACCGAGGCGACAGAAAGGTCAAAGTCACCTGAGGCCAGGCAAAACAACATACCGCAAGCCACCATCCCCGACATGGAGATTGCCAGTCCCAGCCCTTTCATATTAATAAAGGTGGCAAAGTTCGGCACGAAGATGGCACAGGCGATAAAAAGCACTGCGAACACCACCAGCATACCGTACTGATCCCAGATACGCCCGAGGCTGAATGACGACTTAGGTGCGCCAGAACCCGATGTAGAAACAGAAGACATCTTATTCTCCTTACTCAGGCAACTGCCTGGCTGACTTTAGGCATAGCAAGGCTTAGTGCCTGACGCTCATCTGCCTGCTCGTGTAGCAATTCACCGGCGATTTCACCTTCCCGCATAACTACGATGCGGTCGGCGACACCAAGGACTTCGGGCAGGTCACTGGAGGCAAACAGTACCGCCACGCCCTGCGCGGCCAGCGCATAAATCACGTTATAAATTTCATGTTTAGCCCCCACATCGATGCCGCGCGTAGGTTCATCAAGCAAAATGACTTTCATCTCTTCGGATAACCAACGCCCCAAAATGGCTTTTTGCTGATTACCGCCGGAAAGATTCATGATCAATTGCTCTGCACCTGGCGTTTTGATGTTGAGAGAACGAATGTGGTGATCGGCATTATTGGCTTCCCAGCCGTTGTTGATCACGCAACCGCCGTGCACATGTTTGCGACGAGCGCTGATGTTGATATTGTCGCGCACCGAATGCACTGGAATAATGCCCTCCGCTTTGCGATCTTCCGGGCAGAGCATCATGCCAGCGGCAATGGCGTGGCCCGGTTTACGGATATCGATCGGCTGTTGGTCGATATAAACCTGCCCAGCGGTAATTTGCGTACCGCCAAACATGCCTTTCATTAATTCGCTGCGCCCTGCCCCCACCAGACCAAACAGGCCGACGATTTCGCCACTGCGAACAGCCAGGCTTATTGGCGTACGCACGCCTGGCGCCTTTACCGCATCCAGACGCAAGCGCTCCTCGCCATAGTTGCGCGGTTGCCAGCCGTAGATATCGCCGATGTCGCGACCAACCATTGCCTGTACCAGCGAGTCATGATCTACCTGCTGCATGTCGGTAAAGGTTTTGACGTAACGACCATCTTTAAAAACAGTGATGGCATCGCTGAGCGCAAAAATTTCTTCCATACGGTGAGAAACGTATAAGATCACCCGCCCCTCTTTTCGCAGTTCACGAATGACGCGAAACAGATTGTCTATTTCACGCGCGGATAAGGAGCTGGTTGGTTCATCAAAAGCGATAATTTTGGCGTTACGTGCCAAAGCTTTGGCAATTTCAACCATCTGCCATTGCCCAATGGAGAGATATTTCAGCGGCGTATCCGGGTCAATATCCATACCCAGATGTTTGAGCTGTATCCCAGCTTCATAATTCAGCAGTGAACGATTCACGATGCCGCCTTTATGAGGAAGCTGGCCGAGATAGATGTTTTCCGCGACGGTCATTTCCGGCACGAGATGCAGTTCCTGGTAAATAATCGCGACACCCGCATTCAGTGCTGCGGTGGTATCGGAAAAGGACATTTCCTGCCCATTAATCACTACAGAACCCGTGGTTGGCGCATAGTTTCCACTAAGGATTTTTAAGAGTGTTGATTTTCCGGCGCCATTTTCACCCATCAACGCATGAACCTGACCGGCATAACAGTCAAAACTGATATCCGTAAGCGCCTTAACGCCTGGAAAGGTTTTACCAATGCCGCGAAATGAGAGATACGGGGTAGACTGTTGCATAACGTCTCCGTGAATCACTGGTCGTTTTACACCCCCTCTGCATAACGCAGAGGGGAATTTTTCCGGCAGATTACTTACCGCCTAAACCTTTTTTCTCCAGTTCTTCTTTAAAGTTGTCACGCGTGATCAGCACCACGTCGGTAACTTCAGTGAATTTTGGCGGTTCAACGTCTTTTGCTACCCAGTTGTAAAGCATTTCGCTGGATTTATAGCCATGAACGTCCGGGCTTGGCAGCAGTGAACCATAGAAACCCGTAGCCTGTGCCTTTGACAGTTCACTCACCGCATCCACACCGTTAATACCGATACCGATAATATCTGCGGCTTTAAAGCCCTGACCTTCCGTCGCGCGAACGCCACCCAGCACGGTGCTGTCGTTCATACCGACGATCAACCAGTGTTTAACTTCAGGATGCTGAACCAGCATAGAGTTGGCGGCATCAAACGCCCCTGGAATGTCGTTAGATTTGGTAGGAACTTGATAAATTTGTTTTTCCGGGAATCCGGCGGCTTTCAGCGCATCCATAGAACCGGTGGTACGACGACGGGCGGTATCCAGTTCGTTGGCAGTAATCGCCATTACGGCGCTTTCTTTCACATCCCAGCCACGTTTCTGCATCTCTTTATACAGTTCCTGGCCCTGACGTTCGCCAATTTTCGTCGCCGCCATCATCACCAATGGAACGGTATCAACCGGCTTACCTTTGGCATTAACAAACTGATCATCCACGGCAATAACTTTCATATCGTAGCCACGCGCTTTCGCCACGATGGCTGCACCCAGTTTCGGGTCCGGAGTACAGATAACAAAACCTTTCGCGCCACTGGCTGCCAGGCTATCAATAGCGTTCAGTGTTTTTTCGCCATCAGGTACGGCTATCTTAATAACTTCAAAGCCTAAATCTTTCCCGGCTTTATCGGCAAACTTCCATTCAGTCTGAAACCACGGTTCTTCTGGTTGCTTCACCAGGAAACCGAGTTTCAAATTTTCCGCCATAGCGGATTGTGACATAACGGCAGCCAGACCGATGGCTGCAAGAGCTTTAGTAAATTTGTGCATGGTTATCTCCAGCTTTAGCATCATTTTGTGTAGGGCAAAACCTAAGAACTTTCGTTAATTCAATCGGAAAACAAAGCATTACCTTTGGCGAAAAGATAAGTGACTGTGTTGGCATAGTTTTAGCGAGAAATTAATTCTCCATAGGAGAGCAATATCACACCGCAGAATTACAGTGAGAACGTGCATGAATTTAGCAATAAAAGACATACGGAAGACGTCAATTGTATGACAAATGAGAAATGACTTAGCAGATTAGTCCATAAGATTAGCCTGGAAATCCTTGTGGCATCATTTGATAGCTCTGACGTGTCTTCTTTTTAATCTAATTTGCTCGGGCAAGAAGCTGCTCATTACAGCTGAATGGTGAATGATGTAAGAAGAATAAAAACTCCAGACAAAATTCCTTTTGCTGTTAATTATCACCACCTTCATTAATGAAGGATAAATCCATAATGCGAGCATCATCGCAAAACTGAAAAAATACCTAAAAATATAAGAACAGCATCATGAAATTGATAAATTCATTTAATATCAATAACATCCAGAAATTCACAACATTGAGAGTTATTGCAAATCAATAACTCTAATCAATGAAATGTAAAAAAATATAAACTTGGTGATTTAAGGATTTTCTTATAATGCTTCAGACGTTATGCTTATTTCAGATCATCGTCAGAATTGACTCCAGGATCACATTTCGGACCCGCAGAAAGGAATTATTCTGCAAACAGTAATTACGGTGTTTTGATTTATCTTGCACCTCTCGTCTTCTGGATATAAGGATATTAGGTATGGCAACCACTGGAATGCTTCTCAAACTCAACACTCAAATGAACCGCGAGTTTTATGCATCCAATCTCTACCTCCACCTGAGCAACTGGTGTTCTGAACAAAGTCTGAATGGCACCGCGACTTTTCTTCGCTCCCAGGCACAAAGTAACGTGACTCAAATGATGCGCATGTTTAACTTCATGAAAAGCGTCGGAGCGACGCCCATCGTTAAAGCCATTGATGTACCTGGCGAAAAACTGAACTCTCTGGAAGAACTCTTCCAAAAAACGTTGGAAGAATATGAGCAGCGTTCAAGCACGCTGGCGCAATTAGCAAATGAAGCTAAAGAATTGAATGATGATTCTACTGTCGATTTTCTGCGCGATCTGGAAAAAGAACAGCAGCACGATGGTCTCTTACTGCAAACCATTCTTGATGAAGTGCGCAGTGCGAAACTGGCCGGTATGTGCCCTGTCCAGACCGACCAGCATGTTCTGAATGTCGTGTCGCATCAGATACATTAATAAAATCGGCGCATGAAAAGATGCGCCGAATACACAAAAAGTGGTGAAAACCGCTGCCTCACATCGCTGAGGCGGCGGTTTTTTAATGGGATTCGTTTTGTGGGGTAAACTTTAGCTCAATCAACGCGATGGCTTTTTGAATAGCACGCATAGTGACTGGGTCAGCAGCAGCCGGATGATGTGTAAAATCAATATTCTTCAGCTGGCTGGACATTTTTTCACGAACCTCAACAGGCGCGATCACATCGAGCACGTCGAGAATTTGTTTGATCACCAACTGGCAAGCAACAACATCAGAAACCAGTTCCTGATCGGCATTCAGCGGCTGGGACATCCTAAACTCCTGATAGCATTTTGAAATGCCGTTATAGTAGCGGCTTCCCTTCCTCAACGATAGTCACATCAGCCCGCATCAGGGTATAAAAAAACCTGCCGGAGCAGGTTTTTTTATTATCTGAACATATTGCCTGGCGGTACGTCTTTGAACGTCTTGCAATAATTATTGAACATGCTTTTCAGGATCTTACGCAGTTTCATCGCGCCACTCCGATTATTTGTTATGCAGGTGTTATTGTCCTTGCTGCTTATAATATGACATCCATCACAAAAATCAATCTTTATGTGATGCAAATCACATAAATACCCCTTTAATGTTACATAAATGATAACCACAAGATGTGTGCGTTCTGAAGAAAGCAAGGAATAGCGCTAATCCGTCGTCTTTTCTGTCCATAACCTGGCTGTGTCCACAAGTACAATACCTGTTTCTTCTCCCTCTTCAGGCTGTGACATGAAACATCTGATAATTGTTTTTTCACTTTTAACAGTAGCGGGCTGTACCGTAACTCGTCAGGCTCACCTCAGCGATGTTGATGCCACGAGTGGCATTGTACGCCTCGTTTATAATCAGGCTTTTTTACAACACGCCCGCACTGACAACTATCTCGATCAGGGAATCGCGAACCGCGCATGTCAGCAGGTTGGATTTACCCGCGCCTTTGCGTTTGGGCAACCTGTAAGTAACTGTAGTTTGTTTGCAGGATCATTATGTCTGAATACGCAATTTACACTGTCGTATCAGTGCCGATACTTAACCCCCTCGGCTTATCAATAAAGATTTTAATCAGCGAGGGAGGCTTCGCTGGTTAATTACCATCTCAAATAGCGTTAATGCGTTTTATTCACATTCGCATTTTTAATAATTGAATTTAATATTTTACCTTTTGCAAATAATAAAATAACAAATTATAGTGGCGCCACAGCAACAAATATAACCTTTGTGGAGCACTATCATGCTGAAACCAGAAATGATTGAAAAACTTAATGAGCAGATGAACCTGGAACTCTACTCTTCACTGCTTTATCAGCAAATGAGCGCATGGTGCAGCTATCACACCTTCGAAGGTGCTGCCGCGTTTCTGCGTCGCCACGCCCAGGAAGAGATGACGCATATGCAGCGTCTGTTTGATTACCTGACCGATACCGGAAATTTACCGCGAATTAATACCGTTGAATCACCGTTTGCTGAATATTCTTCACTTGATGAATTATTCCAGGAAACTTATAAACACGAACAATTAATTACGCAAAAAATTAACGAACTCGCTCACGCTGCCATGACTAATCAGGACTACCCAACGTTCAATTTCCTGCAATGGTATGTGTCTGAGCAACACGAAGAAGAGAAGTTGTTCAAATCTATTATTGATAAATTGAGCCTGGCGGGGAAAAGCGGCGAAGGACTTTATTTCATCGATAAAGAACTCTCTACCCTCGACGCACAAAACTAATCTTCTCTGGCGGCAGATTTTCTGCCGCCGTTTCAGATCAGTGACGACAAATCTTACTTTTATCGGTTGAGAACCCCTCTTCGCAGGGAATAAATTTGCCTTTTTCCGCCAGAAAAGCCACCAACTCTCCCGCTGTCATCCCTTCAGCCGAGCAAGTATGAAAACGTGTCTGATCACCAAAACGCGCTTTGATCGCCGCTTCCAGGCTGGCGTGCATATATTGCTCACCTGATTCAATCATCATATTTAACACTTCATGACCGTGAATCGATTCCATCGTTCCTCCTCAAAAAAAGCATAGCGTAACGATCCCCACGCCTTATGGCTTTGCGCCAGCTCAGTTCTGAATGCATTTATCGTACATTTTTATTTACACCAAATGTAACGTCGATTTGACGAAATATGGATAATGCCTTAACCTGCGCCGCAGATATCACTCATAAAGATCGTCAGGACAGAAGAAAGCGTGAAAAACAGAACTCTGGGAAGTGTTTTTATCGTGGCGGGAACCACAATTGGCGCAGGTATGCTGGCAATGCCGCTGGCAGCGGCTGGCGTCGGTTTCACCGTCACTCTGACATTGTTAATCGGCTTGTGGGCCTTGATGTGTTACACCGCGCTGTTACTGCTGGAAGTGTATCAGCATGTCCCTGCAGATACCGGCTTAGGCACACTGGCAAAACGCTATCTGGGCCGCTACGGTCAGTGGCTGACCGGCTTCAGTATGATGTTTTTAATGTATGCCCTGACCGCAGCATATATCAGCGGTGCCGGTGAATTGCTTGCCTCCAGCATCAGCGACTGGACTGGTATTTCAATGACCACAACTGCGGGTGTGCTGTTGTTTACTTTTGTTGCCGGTGGTGTGGTTTGTGTTGGGACATCGCTGGTCGATTTATTTAACCGTTTTCTGTTCAGCGCCAAGATTATTTTCCTGGTGCTAATGCTGGTATTGCTGCTACCACATATTCATAAAATCAATCTGCTAACGCTGCCACTGCAACAGGGTCTGGCATTGTCTGCAATTCC
Source organism: Escherichia sp. E1130 (assembly GCF_005781065.1). NCBI lineage: Bacteria > Pseudomonadati > Pseudomonadota > Gammaproteobacteria > Enterobacterales > Enterobacteriaceae > Escherichia > Escherichia sp. E1130. The sequence goes on along the minus strand of NZ_VATL01000009.1, from coordinate 55,312 downwards.
GGTGATTTTTACCTCGTTTGGTTTTCACGGTAGCGTACCGAGCATCGTCAGCTATATGGATGGCAACATTCGTAAATTGCGCTGGGTGTTTATTACCGGTAGCGCGATCCCTCTGGTGGCATATATTTTCTGGCAACTGGCGACACTGGGCAGCATTGATTCAACAACCTTTATGGGACTGCTGGCGAATCATGCTGGATTAAATGGGCTGTTACAGGCATTACGCGAAGTGGTGGCCTCGCCGCATGTCGAGTTGGCGGTGCATTTATTCGCTGATTTAGCCCTCGCCACATCTTTCCTGGGCGTAGCGTTAGGCTTATTTGATTATCTGGCGGATTTGTTTCAGCGTTCCAATACCGTTGGTGGAAGACTGCAAACCGGTGTAATTACCTTTCTGCCGCCATTGGCGTTTGCGCTGTTTTATCCACGTGGTTTTGTAATGGCGCTCGGGTATGCTGGCGTAGCGCTGGCAGTATTAGCGTTGATAATTCCTTCACTGCTGACCTGGCAGAGCAGGAAGCATAATCCACAAGCAAGCTATCGGGTGAAAGGTGGACGTCCCGCACTGGTGTTGGTGTTTATCTGTGGCATTGGCGTGATTGGCGTGCAATTTTTGATTGCGGCAGGATTGTTGCCAGAAGTGGGATAAATGCTTTGCCGTGTATATGGACATAGTCCAGATTTTTGTCCGCATCCTTAAAACATGGGTGCCAGAGTTAATTCTGACACCCAATATAGCCTCTTAATGCAGGCAGCACTGCTTATATTTCTTGCCACTACCACATGGGCAAGGGTCGTTACGACCAGGTTTTTCTTCAGCTTTAATCGGTTGCTGAACAGCTTTTTCCTGAGGATGCGTCATCCAGTAAGCATGCAAATCAAGCGCCGCCAGTCGAATGGCATCCACGCTTTCTTCAAACGCTTCTGGCGACATCTTCTCTACGCGCTCGAAGTTTTCCTCAGTACCGTGCAGCGCAATCGCTTCAAGCGCCGGTTTTAATGAGTCAGGCAATGCAGACCAGTCAGAAAGCGCAACGCCACGCATATAGCCAAAGCACCACTCTTCGACAATCGTCAGCTCGCTACCGTCAACTTCTCGTAGACCAAATAACGGTTCAAACTGTTCAGGAAACTCGTTGAGGCGCTCTGCAGTATCGGCCATATGTTGAAACGCCAGGTTCATAAAGCGCGTCATCTCTTTCTCTGACGCCCAGCGCGGCACATAATCCGCCCCACCCCACACAGCAACCAGCCACTGTTCTGGTTCAATTTCTTGCGGAGAACTCAACACCGCCGTCAACAAACCGTCCAGCTCTGCCACATCAAGGATGGCGTGGTCTGTGTTGTATTTGGTCAAGATATCATCCAGCCATTCCAACTCACTTTCGTTTAACGGTCCAGTTTTCATACGCTTTTCCTTGTGGATCTCGACTCGCCAGCGCCTATCTTACATGTCGGTCTGGCATAGAGATACTTTTCGAGTGGATTACCCGGAGATTAAAAATCAGAGAGGGTGTAACGACAAGTTGCACATACAAAAAAACCACCCGAAGGTGGTTTCACGACACTGCTTATTGCTTTGATTATTCTTATCTTTCCCATGGTACCCGGAGCGGGACTTGAACCCGCACAGCGCGAACGCCGAGGGATTTTAAATCCCTTGTGTCTACCGATTCCACCATCCGGGCTCGGGAAAAGTTGGAGGCGCGTTCCGGAGTCGAACCGGACTAGACGGATTTGCAATCCGCTACATAACCGCTTTGTTAACGCGCCGAATTCTTCAGGCTTTTCAGCCAGACACCCGCTTAATGCCGATGTCGTTTAAACTGGAGCGGGAAACGAGACTCGAACTCGCGACCCCGACCTTGGCAAGGTCGTGCTCTACCAACTGAGCTATTCCCGCAATCATCAAGCAATCAGCTAATTACTTGATTTTATTATCGTCTGGCAATCAGTGCCGCCGTTCGATGCGTTGCATTCTACTTACCTGACGCGTTGAGTCAACGATATTTTTCATCACTTTTGATCGTTTGCTGAAATTTGCGTCGAAACGATCACTGATCAAGCAAATCTGCGCGAGCAGCGCTCAAATATTGCAACATTGACCAGAGTGTCAGCACCGCAGCCACAAAGAAAAGGGCAATACCGGCGTACTCAACCCAAATATTCGGGCGCCACAGCAACCAGGCCAGCGCGACCATCTGGGCAGTCGTTTTGACTTTACCAATCCAGGATACGGCCACACTGCTACGTTTACCGAGTTCAGCCATCCATTCACGCAGAGCAGAAATGATAATTTCACGGGCAATCATCGTTGCCGCCGGTAAGGTCACCCACCAGCTATGATAATGCTCGGTTACCAGCACCATGGCGATGGCGACAAGCACTTTGTCTGCTACTGGATCAAGGAAGGCACCAAAACGGGTACTCTGGTTCCAGCGACGCGCCAGAAAACCATCGAACCAGTCAGTCACCGCCGCGACGCAGAAAATGAGCGCGGCAGCAAACGGCGACCAGGTAACAGGTAGATAAAAAACCAATACAAAGAATGGGATAAGGATGACACGGAACAGTGTGAGCAACGTAGGGATATTAAATTGCATAATGACGGGTAACTATCTGTTGTCAGTAAGATTACCCCTATGTTGCTACAGAGACATCAATGTTTCAACGACCAGAAGATCTTTTCTGCCAGACCTTGCGAAATACCCGGCACTTTTGCAATTTCTTCGACGCTGGCGTTACGTAAACCTTGCAAACCGCCCATATATTTCAACAACATTTGTCGACGTTTTGGCCCGACGCCTTCAATGGTTTCCAGGGTGCTGGTATTTTTGACCTTCGCCCGTTTTTTGCGATGTCCGCCAATCGCATGATCGTGTGATTCATCGCGAATATGCTGGATGACGTGCAACGCAGGCGAATCTGGCGGTAAGCTAAAGCCCTCTCCTTCAGGCTCGAAGAACAATGTTTCCAGCCCAGCCTTACGGTCGGCCCCTTTGGCAACGCCAAGTAACAACGGATGGTTTTTATCCCAGGGGACGTCCAGCTCGGCGAAGACATTTTTCGCCTGCGCAAGTTGTCCTTTGCCACCATCAATCAGGATCACGTCCGGAATCTTACTGTCATCGATGGCTTTACCATAACGCCGACGCAACACCTGATTCATCGCCGCATAATCATCGCCCGGCGTAATGCCATTGATGTTATAGCGCCGATACTCCGCACGCAGTGGGCCATTAGCATCAAACACCACGCACGAGGCAACGGTTTGTTCGCCCATCGTATGGCTGATATCGAAACATTCCATCCGTTTCACTTCCGGCAATTTCAACACGCTGGCAAGCGCTGTCAGTCGCTGATGAACGGTTGATTGCTGCGAAAGTTTGGTGGTTAACGCTGTTGCTGCATTCGTCCGTGCAAGTTTCAGGTAACGCGCCCTGTCGCCTCGCGGTTTGGTCTGAATGTTTATCTTGCGCCCCGCCAGTTCTGATAATGAATCGGCGAGCAGCGTTTTATCGCTAAGATTAAAATCGAGCAGGATCTCACCCGGGAGAGTGCGCATCTGGCTGCCCTGTAAATAGAACTGACCAACAAAGGTTTCCACGACTTCGCCCAGTTCCGTACCGCCCGGCACCTTCGGAAAATAGCTACGGCTACCGAGCACTTTGCCCTGACGAATAAACAAAACATGGACACATGCCATACCAGCATCGAACGCCACGCCAATAACATCAAGGTCGTCGCCCGTATTAGAGACAAATTGTTTTTCGGTGACGCGTCGCACCGCCTGAATTTGGTCGCGAATACGTGCCGCTTCTTCAAACTCCAGATTCTGGCTGGCTGTTTCCATGCGGCTAATCAGTTGCTTAAGCACCTGATCGTCTTTACCCGATAAAAACAGGCGCACATATTCAACCTGCTGGGCATACTCTTCTTCGCTAACCAACCCGGCCACGCACGGCCCAAGACAGCGCCCTATCTGGTATTGCAGGCATGGACGCGAGCGATTGCGATAAACGCTATTTTCGCACTGGCGAATGGGGAAAATCTTTTGTAACAACGCCAGAGTTTCACGCACCGCATAACCATTCGGGAACGGGCCGAAATACTCTCCCTTGGCGTGCTTTGCACCGCGATGCATCGCCAGACGTGGATGTGTATCGCCACTGAGGAAGATAAAGGGGTAAGATTTATCATCGCGTAACAAAACGTTGTAACGCGGCTGATAGAGTTTGATGTAGTTGTGTTCCAGCAATAATGCTTCGGTTTCAGTATGAGTCACCGTGACATCGATTTGCTGGATCTGGGCGACCAACGCTTCCGTTTTGCGCGAAGCGAGATTGCTACGGAAATAGCTTGAAAGCCGTTTTTTCAGGTCTTTCGCTTTACCGACATAAATAACCGTACCACCAGCATCATACATGCGATATACGCCCGGCTGGCTGGTGACGGTTTTTAAAAACGCTTTTGCGTCAAACTGAACACTCACTGACTTGTTAACGTCTCCGCATTACACAAACCATGGCGAATAGCCAGGTGAGTCAGCTCAACATCGCCATGAATGTTTAATTTACTGAACATACGGTAGCGATAGCTGTTCACCGTTTTCGGGCTGAGATTAAGCTGTTCTGAAATCTCATTGACCTTCTGGCCTTTGGTAATCATCAGCATAATCTGCAATTCGCGTTCAGACAAACTGGCAAATGGGCTTTCTGTTTTTTCTGGTTCGATCTGGCTTAACGCCATTTGTTGCGCAATGTCAGAAGCAATATAACGCTGCCCAGAATAGACAGAACGAATCGCGCTCACCACCTCCTGCGGGGCCGCACCTTTGCTTAAATAGCCCGCAGCGCCAGCCTGCATGACTTTTGCTGGTAAAGGGTTTTCGGTGTGAACCGTAAGCATGATGATTTTGACATCTGCGGTTGAACGGGCGATTTTACGCGTCGCCTCAAGGCCGCCAATGCCAGGCATGCTCATGTCCATTAGCACCACGTCGACGGAATTTGCCCGGCACCACTTAACGGCATCTTCACCACAGGAAGCCTCACCAACGACTTTAATACCCTTTATATCTTCCAGAATGCGTCGTATCCCTGCGCGCACCAGTTCGTGGTCATCAACAAGTAGAACGTTGATCAAAGGAATATCTCCAGAAATAGGGATAACGCTACTGATAGTTAGTCATCCGTATATTAGCGGGTTTTATTGCAACTTTGAAACGTTAAAAATGGTGGGTATTCGATTTTTCTCTCATTTTTGATAATTCGATTGTCCACAGTTATGATCACGTCCGTCACCAAAAAGCTTCCGGGGCGTTGTAACCTATCTGTTAGACTGAAATGTGACAAAAATTGACTTCATTCAGCACAAATGAAAAATCATCAGCATGAATATGTAACATTAATTAACTCAATAAATACACACAAAAAACATTCATGATATAAATATTTATTAACCACTATATTAACTAATTTAATATCAATGATGATTCAGCGACCAAAAAACAACCACTGCTATTTTTAGCAAAGCTTATGGTATACTCCGCCGCCTTAACATTTTTTACTGCAAATTTTCATTGCAACATGACGAGGAAAATAAATGAGTACGCCTGATTTTTCTACTGCCGAGAATAATCAAGAACTGGCAAATGAAGTCTCCTGCCTGAAAGCGATGCTGACGCTGATGCTGCAGGCGATGGGACAAGCTGACGCGGGCCGCGTGATGTTAAAGATGGAAAAACAGCTTGCGCTGATCGAAGACGAAACCCAGGCTGCGGTATTTTCCAAAACGGTTAAGCAAATTAAACAGGCCTACCGCCAGTAATATAAAACAGGCTGAAAGCACACCTTTCAGCCGGTTTTACACCTGGCACGCAGAATGTAATAGAGGTCATATTAAGCCAGTTGCGGCAGCGTAGCAGGCAACTTGGGTCTTATTCGGCGCGTTGATTTTTTTCTGCATGTTTTTCTGATGAAAATTAACCGTGTTCTCGGAGATTGACAAGATCATCGCAATCTCTGCCGATGTCTTACCTTCCGCGGTCCATTTCAAAATTTCCTTTTCCCGCTTACTGAAATTCATCTCCGGCGTCATCACTATTTGATCATTTAAACGCATCAGCGCCATCAGACTTTCGCGCACCAGTAACTGCATTTTTAATTGCAGCTCATCACTAAGAACGGGTATTTCGCGCGTACTGCTACGAGAAAATGACAAAAATCCCAACGCCCGGTTCGGTAGCATTAAATACTGAGTAACTCCCCTGCGTAAACCATGTGCACGCGCAGCCTCCCATAATGGCTGGGCTTCACTGAATAAGTCATCATTCCACAATAAATGGCCCTGACTGAAGTTTTCAGGGTTGAGCACGGGATCAATAGCGAGAAAGTTTTTTGCCTGATAATAACTAACCCACGACTCAGGGTAATTGGTGTAGAAAGCCACTTTGGGTCGCGTGAATGGCACCGGGTGGCGAACACATAACGAATAGTAATCGTACTCGAGCTGCTGAGCCTGAAGCTCTATTTCATGGTAGACCTCTTCTGCGGCCTCCATCCTCTGAAAGCGCGACAGCATTGTGCGACGCCAGCTAAAAAAATCCGTATCCTGCATAGTAAACCGCAATGCCCCTGAGAGTGAGTATCATTTATACTGAAAACTCAAGCTATCACATAAATAAGATTTATATATAATTTATATTATTCAGATAATGAATTACTTTTGCAAGACATCGCATTCTCTTATGTTATTAATGAGTTATGCTGATTTATTGACCGTTTATTGAGTCTTCAGAAGAGTGGTTCGCCCCGGTCACTAACTCACCGGGGCTGATTTTTTCTTATTATTGCAGTAGAAACTTCTCGAGAAACTGGCGGGTACGGGGCTGCTGTGGATTAGCAAATAACGCTTTCGCCGAGCCCTGCTCTACTATCCGCCCCTGGTCCATAAAGATCGCGCGGTCAGCAACGTCACGGGCAAAGCTCATTTCGTGCGTAACAATGACCATTGTGCGCTTTTCCTGTGCCAGCTGGCGGATAGTATTCAGGACTTCGCCCACCAGCTCTGGGTCCAGGGCCGACGTTGGCTCATCAAACAAAATCACCTCGGGACGCATCGCCAGCGCCCGGGCAATCGCCACGCGCTGCTGTTGACCGCCAGATAAACGACGTGGATAGCTGGCTTCTTTGCCTGCAAGGCCAACTTTCGCCAACAACTCACGTGCGCGCGCCGTGGCTTCCTCTTTAGGTTCACCTTTGACAATCACCGGCCCTTCAATAATGTTTTCCAGCACCGTACGATGCGGAAACAAATTAAAGTTCTGGAAAACAAAACCAACATGCTGGCGCAACTGACGAATCAGGGATTTTTGCTGACTTAACGAACGCGCGGTATCAATGGTGATATCCCCGACGGTAATCGTCCCCGCTTCTGGTTGTTCCAGCAAATTTATGCTGCGTAGCAACGTAGTTTTCCCGGAGCCGCTTGGACCTATAATCGCCACCACTTCGCCGGTTTTAACCTCCAGATCTATGCCATGCAGCACCGTCTGACCGTGGAATTTTTTCACCAGGTTTTTAACGTCAATGGCACTCATTTTGGATCCCTCTCCTGGCGATTAAGTTGACTCTCAAAATGGTTCTGCAACGTCGATAACACCGTCGCCATAATCCAGTAGATGAGCGAAGCCGCCAGATACATGGTGAAAACTTCCAGTGTGCGCGAAGTAATCAACTGCGCCTGACGGAACAGCTCTGGCACCTGAATCGTCGCAGCCAGAGAAGTATCTTTTACCAGGCTGATAAAACTGTTCGACAGCGGCGGCAGTGCTACCCGCGCGGCCTGTGGCAAAATAGCACGACGCATAGTTTGCCACGGCGTCATGCCGATACTGGCAGCTGCTTCCCACTGACCTTTATCTATAGACGAAATCGCTGCCCGCAGCGTTTCGGCTGCATAGGCGGCGGTGTTCAGTGACAGGCCAATCATCGCTGACGGAATCGGGTCTAATTCAATGCCAAACTGCGGCAAGCCGTAGTAGATCATAAACAGCTGTGCGATGAGTGGCGTACCACGGAAAATGGAGATATAAAAACGCGCCAGCCAGCGCACTGGCCAGACGGGCGACAGGCGCATCAGCGCGAGAATAAATCCCAGCAGTAAGCCAAAAAACATGCCGCCAATGCTGAGTTGCAGCGTATACCCTGCCCCTTTCAACAGGAATGGCAGCGAATCAATAACCAGTTGTATGCTTTCTTGCATGAGCGTTTCCGGAGCTAAACGTGGGGGTGATAGGCGAACAGTGCAGGTGCGCCGCCGGTATGAATAAACAGAATCGGCCCTTCATCTTTGAAGCGTTTCTGACTTATACCATCAATCAGCCCCGCCATCGCTTTTCCGGTATACACGGGATCAAGCAGAATGCCTTCCAGACGCGCCAGCAGTTTCACCGCCTCCATGCCATCGTCATTCGGCACACCGTAGCCAGGCGCAAAATAGTCATCCCAGAGTAAAATTTCCGCTGAGGCAGTCAACTCCAGTTCTTTCGCGATCGCCTGTTGTAGGCTAACCACTTTCGGCAACTGGTCAGCAACAGAACGTGAAACAGTCACGCCAATCAGTTCTGTTTCAGGCATCAGTTGTTCCAGCCCTACTGCAAGCCCGGCGTGAGTTCCGGCACTGCCTGATGCCACCACCACCGACGATATGTTAACCGCCCCTTCACACTGCTGGGCGATTTCCAGCGCACTCTCCACATAGCCCAACGCCCCTAAAGCATTAGAGCCGCCAACCGGAATGACGTATGGGCGAAAGCCTTGCGCTTCGACGCGAGTCGCTAACTCTTCCAGTTGGGCATCAGGATCGGTCAGCGCATCGCACATTTCAATCTGAGTATTGAACAGATCCAGCAACAAGCGGTTGCCGTTGGTTAAATAGTTTTCTGCGGCAGTACCAATGGGATTTTCCAGCAGCGCCACGCAGTGCAGACCAAGTTTTGCGGCCACTGCGGCAGTCTGGCGCACATGGTTAGACTGAATCGCTCCGGCTGTAATCAGTGTATCGGCACCTTCGCGCAAGGCGTCTGCTGCGAGAAATTCCAGTTTGCGTAACTTATTTCCGCCCATTGCCAACGGGGTGACGTCATCCCGTTTGATGAAAATGTCCCGCCCGAGATAATCAGAAAAACGTGGCAGATATTCGAGCGGTGTCGGTGCGCCGATAAACTCCAGTCGTGGAAAACGAGTTAAATTATGCAGTGGCATAAAAGCCTCCGATGTGTGTTGTTGTGATCTTGTTATTATGCACGCTGGAAACGTATAAATAAAAAATGCACCGATTAAAGCGCCCTTTTTTGTCATTATGCCCGTCCAGAATAGCGTTGACACGTTCCCTACTGTGAGTTCAACCGAGGGATGCAACACAGTGGTTGAACCGATCTGCGGGTGATTCGTACTCTGGAGTTTTCTCGGTCTTTCGTTGAGCATATGGCAACTGTAGTACTCATGGATTCCGGGCGATAGCAGGTAGTGTGTTAATAGAATCAGATTTGTGGTCCCGTGATGCTGTTGAATATCCGATGGGTCATCAGGAACGTAACGGTGTAAAGGCTGCTTATGTCCATAAAGCAGAAAATCTGATGTCCCCTGGTTGCGGGGATAACTTCTCCTGGCATCTTAGGTTGATCAAGCCTGGTTATCCATACCCATTCATTAATAAGGAAACCATTATCTTTATATTAATTATTATTTATATCCATGTCTGTTTTTAGGATAAAAATATTATATTCCATGACGGTATTTTCAGGCACTTTTCTTATAAAAAAGCAGAGAAACACTCACTATCTAAAATTACACCGACCAATAAACAAACTAACATCCAGAAAACATTACAATTTCAAATTACTCGCCAAAAAAAATCAACCTGATTGCTTGAGATGGATTTTCTCTGTTTATTTGCAATAATGCTCGCATCGATCATTTGTATGATGATTGGATGATGCATATTACTTCCCAATGACATTACACAGTCAAAAAATTTAACTCACCATTTTCAAACAAAGTATTATTGGAGATTTTGTGAAAATGAAAATTAATAAAAAAGAAAAATTTGATATCCATATAAAAAACAGAAAAACATTCGGCATAACGCAAGAGGGAATGAAGACAACATTACTATTCAGCCTTATATCTGCCACTCTGACCATTCAGCCTGCTTTGGGAGCCAAAAAGGAAGTTACTCTTTCTGAAGGAAACCCTACAGAAATATCTGAAAATATCCTTGGTGCTGATGGCGTGCGTCACCCCCCGGGTAATGATGATGGGGAAGCTGGTGAAGATGCTCTCATTGTTAATGTTGTACCTGGTTCGTTACAGGATGAAAATATCCTGACAATTAACAGCGGTACCAGCATTAGTGGCGGTGAAGGCGGATGGGCTGGTGATGATGATGTTACTAAGATGGGATCGGCAGGAGGCCAAGGCGGTACAGCCATTACTGGAAATAATTTTACTCTTGTTAATTCTGGTGATATTTCCGGTGGTAAGGGGGGTTGGGGAGGTTATGGTAATGGCGGAGGCGATGGAGGTGAAGCAGGTACCGCTATTTCCGGAGATCATCTTACCATTACGAACAACGGTAGCATTACGGGTGGCAATGGCGGAATGACTGGAGCCAGTGGTTATGGCGATGAGAGCGGTGGTTTAACTGGGACTCCTGCTGTTGGTGGGACAGCCATATCTGGCAACAATCTTCAAATAAGCAATAACGGAAACATCACTGCCGGGCAAGGTAGTAGTGGTGCCTGGTGGGCGGTATGGGGACCTTCTGCCGGCACAGGAGGGAATGGAGGCACGGCAATATCCGGAAATAATATGGAGATAACAAATAATAATCACATTACAGGTGGCCAGGGGGGGGATGGTGCTCGCGGTGGTGAAGGTAGTGTCGAATTTTCTACCGTTCCGAATATTAATGGGAGTACCGGTGGTAGTGGTGGTATTGGAGGGTCTGCTATATATGGTAATAATATTAAGATAAATAATACGGGAGATATAACTGGCGGACAGGGGGGCACTGGTGGTGAAGGTGGTAGTGGTTATACAGAATATGATCCCACTGATTCAGTGCCTCTTGGCACTGGTGGTACTGGTGGTATTGGTGGCACCGGGGGGATTGCCATATCTGGAAATAATATGGAAATAAATAATTATGGAAATATTATTGGTGGCACTGGTGGTGATGGTGGTTATGGTGGCGACCCCGGTGAAAATATGCATTCTGAAAATACTGGTAACGGTGGTAATGGTGGCGACGGAGGTAATGGTGGTACTGCTATATCCGGGAGTGATATTACGATAAATAATCATGGCGTGATATTGCCTGGTAGTGGCGGACGGGGAGGTAACGTTAACCTCTTCGAGTCCGGGGAGATATCTGGTAACAGAGGGCAAGATTGTGATACCGCAATATCTCTGAATGGTGGAACTAACTTGTTGAATCTCTTCGCTGGTTCTGTCATTCAAGGTGATATTGTTTTGAATAATGTTGAAAATAATGCTGATGGTAATTCTCTGTCCATTACAAATAAAGACGCCGCCAGCTCTGAGATCAAAGGCAATCTGAGTGCGGGTACAGGTACACATATTTCCGTTTCGGGAGCTGATGTCACCTTTAGCGGAAGTTCGGTATTTGACAGAGATTCATCGCTGAATATGAGTACAGGTTCCAGTCATTTAACTGCCAACAATATCCAGTTCAATAACGGTGCAGTGCTTAATGTTGATACTGCCATGACAATATGGAAGCAAAATGAGTACGGCTTGTTGACGACCTCCGACGGCATAACAGGGCTCTCTGAAAATAATATTTATCAGCATAATAATCTACTGAGTGATGGTGCTGAAGACTATGTTTTAACATCACTTAGTGGTAACGGGCAGACAGTAAAAGAGGTTAGTTCTTCCCTGAAGTGGAATGACCCTTCAGGAAATGGATATGGCACGTTTGACCTGAGATATGGCGCGGTGTTAGAGCTGAAGGTACGGCTTGCAGATAACAATGCTGTTCAGTTATCTCATGGCTGGGATGGAAAAACGCTGACCAAAGCCGGCGAAGGAACACTGATTCTGTCCTCCCAAAACACTTACACAGGTGTAACAGACATCCGCGGCGGCAATGTCCGCATGAACAGCAACAGTGCTCTGGGGCAGACCAGCGAGATTCGTCTGGCAGACGACACCATGCTGGACATGAACGGTCACAGCCAGACCGCAGGTAAACTGAACAGCGCAGCAGGTTCCATACTGAACATTAATGGCGGTAATCTGACCCTCACAGGTGGAGGCCTGTCTGCAGGTACCCTCATCGGCTCTGGCTCCCTGAACATCAGCGGTGGCGTGTTCGATATTACTGGTGCCAGCCGCGCCCTGAATGCCACCACCACTATCGCAGAAAAGGCAATGGTGAAAGTGCTTAATACTGACGGACTGGGAACAGGCTTGGTTAACACTGCCGGCACACTGATTCTGGGCAAGGCTGATGCACCTGTCATGCTTGCCAACAGCCAGGTCACCATCGCTCAGCAGGGGACACTCTCCGGCTCTGGTGGTGTCGCCGGGAACGTAACTAACAGCGGTACCCTTGACCTGAGAGCTGATGCACCAGGTAATGTACTGACGATCGGAGGTAACTATACCGGTAATAATGGCTTACTGCTCATGAACACCGCTCTGGGGAATGACAGCTCCGCAACAGACAAACTGGTTATTAAAGGCGATGCTTCCAGTCAGACCCGAGTGGTTGTTATAAATGCAGGTGGTACCGGAGCACAGACACTGAACGGTATTGAGTTGATTCATGTCGACGGAAATGCTGACAGTGCTGCATTTATTCAGGCCGGGCGTATTGCCGCCGGGGCTTATGACTACACGCTGGGACGTGGTCATGGAAGCAACCGTGATAACTGGTATCTGACCAGTGGTAAAAACACTCCGTTCCTGCTGCGCGCTCTGAAAGCAATGCAACCCCCTGCCCCTGAACCTGCTCCGGGTGGTCATGACAACGACCTGCGCCCGGAAGCTGGCTCCTACACGGCGAACATGGCTGCCGCAAACACTCTGTTCGTGACCCGTCTTCATGAACGCCTGGGGCCAATGCATTACACCGATGTGATTAACGGTGAGCAGAAAGAAACCAGCATGTGGATGCACCATGAAGGGGGACACAACCGCTGGCGTGACGGTACAGGTCAACTGAAAACACAGGGTAACCGTTACGTCCTGCAGATGGGCGGTGACCTGGCTTTGTGGAGCCGGAACAGATCTGACCGCTGGCATCTGGGGGTTATGGCTGGTTACGGTAATGACCATAACAATACAGATTCTGTACGTACCGGATACAGTTCAAAAGGCAGTGTGAAAGGATACAACACAGGTCTGTATACCACCTGGTATGCTAATGATGAGACACATAGCGGGGCTTATCTGGATAGCTGGGCACAGTACAGTTGGTTCGATAACGATGTGAAAGGTGACGGACTACCGGGGGAATCCTGGAAATCAAAAGGTCTGACAGCCTCACTGGAAACCGGTTATGTCTGGAAAACCGGTGAGTTTACCGGTAGCCATGGCAGTCTGAACGAATGGTATGTCCAGCCTCAGGCTCAGGTTATCTGGATGGGCGTAAAAGCTGATGAGCACCATGAACGCAATGGTACCCGTGTTGAAAGCACTGGTGACGGTAACGTCCATACCCTTCTGGGCGTGAAAACCTGGATTAAGGAACACAACAGAATGAATGACGGCAAATCCCATGAGTTCCGTCCGTTCGTTGAGGTGAACTGGCTGCACAACACCCGTGATTTTGGCACCCGCATGAACGGTGTGACGGTACATCAGGACGGTGCCAGCAATATCGGAGAAGTAAAAACCGGTGTTGAGGGACAGATTAATGACCATCTGAACCTGTGGGGCAATGTGGGTGTACAGATCGGTGACGAGGGATACAGTGACGCCTCTGCCATGCTGGGGGCGAAGTATACATTCTGAACCGGGTAGTGGAGTAGCCAGCGCTTTATCAGTCAGTGCATGAGAGAAACGGGATAACCTGCTCAATGACCGTTGGTTATGACTGCGACCAGAATGCGCTGGCTGAACGAATAAACGGGCTCCTGAAAAACTCGCGTCCTGCAGGACCGGATAATAGTAAAAAATCCGTGGCAATTTATAACCATGAGCGGCCACACCTGGCACTGAAAGACAAAACGCCCGATGAAGTTCATCAGGCGTTTTACAGACAGAAATCTGTCAACTTATAGCAGGACCAGTCAATACGTTGATTATTTGCTCACATCAGCACCAAACCATTTTTCGGAAAGGGCTTGCAAGGTTCCATCTTTTTGCATTTCTGCAATGGCATCGTTAACTGCTTTCAGCAAGTCTTCGTTACCTTTACGCAGCGCGACACCTGACTCCTGGCGGGAGAAGGCTTCGCCAGTTACTGCCAGCGTATCATTGGTTTTCTTCACCAAATCCAGCGCCGCCAGACGGTCAACCAGGATGGCATCAATACGGCCTACACGCAGATCCTGGTACTTGGTCGGGTCGTCATCATAGGTGCGCACATCAACACCCTGAACATTCTGACGCAGCCACTCTTCATAGTTGGTGCCTAAACCAACACCAACTTTTTTACCTTTCAGGTCGTCTGCGGTTTTTATTGTGCCTTCATTACCTTTTTTCACCAGCGCCTGAATACCGGAAATGGTGTAAGGGGTAGAAAAATCGTATTTTTTCTTGCGTTCATCAGAAATGGTGACCTGGTTAATCACCACATCGATGCGTTTAGAATCCAGTGACGCCAGCATCCCGTCCCATTTGGTCGGTTTTAATGCGGCATCAACGCCCAGATGTTTTGCTAGTTGTTGGGCAAATTCCACTTCAAAACCAGTCAACTTGCCGTCATCGCCCTGAAAGCTGAACGGCGGGTAAGTCCCTTCCAGTCCCACCAGCAATGTGCCACGCTCTTTTACTTTATTGAGCAGGCCTTCGTTGGCAAAACTTTTCACGCTCATACCCGCAACCAGCGCCACGGCCATAACGCCCATCAACGCCTGATGTCCCAGATGTGCTAGTTTCATATTCACCCCGAATGTTGTTTTGTTGGTTTGCAGTGTAGAGCCATTGTTTGTAAACACAAAAACAACTCTGCTACATCTTATTCTTATTTAATATATATCAGAAGCTGACATGCAGGGGGAATTCTGCGCAAGATCACCGCGGGTTTGCGTCTGGTAACACTGATACTTACGTAATGCGATGCGGTAATTATTGGTGCTTGTGGTGGGTAGCCAAGGCGCCAGGTTTTCATCAAGAAAACCATCCTGCAGCAGGTCGGTGGAAATATCTTGCTCGCTTAAATAATTACCCAAACGACGCAGACGTACCACATACTCGCGCACAGTACCGGGGCTCATTTCAGTATGGTCAAAGAGAAACTGCTTGAAGCCGATAATATCAAAAAAATCACTCTGCGTTTTGCAGTGTAAATCGCCGCAAAAACGACACAACGCGGACCATGATTTTTGTTCTTCCTGCCAACCATTTTCATCAAGCAGTGTATCGAGACGGGAAATCTCGATTTTATTCACTATTTTGCCGTCGCGAACCAGCGTAATGCGATCAAGTAGTTTACGGCAAAATGCGCAATGGGTTTGACTGTGTTTAAAGTCTTTAAGATAGCGACTCAATGGCCGCCTTTTCTGGTGCTGCATCATTATTAAGAACTCCTGGTATTCAAAATTAATGTGCGGCATTTACTTAAGTTATAACTTACCCAGTTTGGTGCGTAACCGTTTAATGGCCTGACTGTGTAACTGACTGACCCGCGATTCACCAACTTCCAGCACCGCGCCAATCTCTTTGAGATTAAGCTCTTCCTGGTAATAGAGCGTTAATACTAACTGTTCACGCTCCGGCAACATTTCGATGGCTTCCATTACCCGTTGACGCAAATTACTTTCCAGTAATTTTTGTAACGGGTTTTCGCGCTGATGATCGTCACTTACCAGTTCAATACTATCGCCATGCTCTTCACGCCACTCATCGTAGGAAAAGAGTTGGCTGTTATTAGTATCAAGCAACATTTGTCGATAATCGGCGATTTCGATCCCTAAACGTTCTGCCACTTCAGTTTCTGTGGCGTTACGGCCAAGTTCCTGCTCCAGTTGCCCCATTGCCTGCGCCACTTCACGCGCATTGCGTCGCACGCTTCGTGGCACCCAGTCACGGCTGCGAAGTTCATCCAGCATAGCACCACGGATTCGCTGCACTGCGTAAGTTGTAAATGCCGTTCCTTGCAGGGCGTCATAACGTTCAACGGCATTAAGTAATCCAATGCCGCCCGCCTGTAGGAGATCATCAAGTTCTACACTCGCGGGCAGTCGGACCTGCAGGCGCAATGCTTCGTGACGCACCAGCGGGATATAACGCTGCCACAGCGAGTATTTATCCATTACACCTTCAGCGGTATAGAGTGATTTCACGATAAACAACCCTGCGTTATATAAGTAATCGGCATAATTATCCGTTTCTGCAGGTTTTTTAATCGGACGATTAATGGGTGAAATAAGCGGTTATTTAGAGTGATCGGTAAATAATGAGCAAAATAACCCCGCCGGACGCGGGGTTAAGAGATCTGACAACGTACGCTTCATCT
Source organism: Escherichia sp. E1130 (assembly GCF_005781065.1). Taxonomy (NCBI): domain Bacteria; kingdom Pseudomonadati; phylum Pseudomonadota; class Gammaproteobacteria; order Enterobacterales; family Enterobacteriaceae; genus Escherichia; species Escherichia sp. E1130. The sequence continues at coordinate 38,596 of NZ_VATL01000009.1, read as the reverse complement.
TGCCGGATGCGGTGTAAATGCCTTATCCGGCCCGGACGAATATGCAAATTTAATTAATTGCGATTCACCTCGTAGGCCTGATAAGCGTAGCGCATCAGGCAATTTGGCGTTTGCTGTCATTATCGGTTAGTCAGGTTTTGGTGATTAACCCTGCAGCAGAGACAGAACTTGCTGCGGCACCTGGTTAGCTTTAGACAGCACGGAGTTACCCGCCTGCTGGATGATCTGCGCTTTCGACATGTTGGACACTTCGGTCGCATAGTCGGCGTCCTGAATACGGGACTGCGCTTCAGACAGGTTGGTGGTGGTGTTGTTCAGGTTAGTGACCGCAGAATCCAGACGGTTTTGTACGGCACCGAGGGAGGAGCGGAATTTGTCGACTGATGCAATCGCTTTGTCTAAAAGTGCCAGTGGATCAGCAGAAGAAGCCCCTGAGAACTGTGCAGTCGGAGTTGCTGTAGATAATTCAACTTCAACCTTGTTCCCTGTGGCTGTTGCTGCAGTGTCATCATCAAGCGCCGTTGAAACCGTTGTAGCGTAGTTTTTGCCCTGGAATGTTACATAACCCGCAGCCGCACCTTTAGAGTCAGCGGCAACTTTAATCAGTTGATCTTTCTGAGTAGCCGCTGTCGTTAGTCCATTATCGGTGTCTTTGTATTCGACATCGGCTTTATTCAACGTGACTTTACCGTTTGAATGATCAATCGACGCGGAGTAGAAATCACTGCCGGATTGAACGACGAACTGTGCAGTGGCAGCCCCTTTCTCATCCAGTGTATTGTGTAATGTCAGGCTAGAAACATCGACTGTTTTACCTGTCGCAGTAGTCAGATCTTTCGCAACAGCAGTGAAATCAACACCAACGGGTTTCGTTCCTTTATCACCCGTAATTTGAGTAATGGAACTGCTAACATTCAGCGACTGACCTGAAACGGAGAAACCATTCAATCCCAGCGTTGAAGAATCAATCTTCTGCAAATCGATAGAGATGGTCTGCCCGTCATTCGCGCCAACCTGAATCTTCATCGAACCGTCTTTTGCCAGTACATTCACGCCGTTGAACTGGGTCTGACCGGAAACACGGTCAATTTCATCCAGACGGGATTTGATTTCGTCCTGAATAGAAGACAGGTCAGAATCAGAGTTAGTCCCGGTCGTCGCCTGAACGGTCAACTCACGCACACGCTGCAAGTTGTTGTTGATTTCAGACAGTGCGCCTTCTGCGGTCTGCGCCAGAGAAATACCGTCATTGGCGTTACGCGCGGCCTGAGTCAGCCCTTTAATGTTAGAGGTGAAACGGTTAGCAATCGCCTGACCAGCGGCGTCGTCTTTCGCACTGTTAATACGCAGACCAGAAGAGAGGCGCTCGATAGAAGTCGACAGCGCAGACTGGTTTTTGTTGATGTTGTTCTGAGTGATCAGCGAGAGGCTGTTGGTGTTAATGACTTGTGCCATAATTTTTATTCCTGTTTTTTAGCTCTACGGTTTAAGTATTGGGCTTCCACCCTTCGGCTTCGTCGCCGTCAACCCTGTTATCGTCTGGTCACTCACAACCTTTAGAATTTTTTTCTAGCCGTCGAAATACTCCCCTTCCTCGTTGCTGTTCGTGTCATTAAGCCCAAAAATAAATCGTAAACTTTGCCCCGCTTGCGCCGATAACCCCGGTATTCGTTCTACATGTCGCATGATTAAGGAATATATATGGCTAGTATTTCAACGCTCGGGGTTGGGTCGGGGCTGGACTTAAGCAGCATCCTCGACAGTCTTGAGGCGGCAGAAAAATCTACCCTGACGCCGATATCAAAACAGCAAAGCTCGTACACCGCGAAACTGAGCGCCTACGGGACGCTGAAAAGCGCGTTGGAGAGTTTTCAGACCGCCAACACGGCACTGAATAAAGCCGACTTATTTACCGCTACCTCAACCACCAGCAGTTCTTCAGCTTTTAGCGCCACCACCACGGGCAGCGCAATTGCCGGAAAATACACCATTAGTGTCAGCCAACTGGCACAGGCACAGACGCTCACGACCCAAAACAGCCAAAAAGACAACAAAGCCGCCATCGCCACCAGCGATAGCGTACTGACCATCCAGCAAGGCGGTGGAAAAAATCCCGTCACGATTGATATCAGCGCGGCTAACTCGTCACTCTCTGGCATCCGCGATGCAATTAACAACGCCAAAGCCGGCGTCAGCGCCAGTATCATCAATGTGGGTAACGGCGAGTATCGTTTATCTATCACCGCCAATGATACCGGTAGCGATAACGCCATGAAACTGAGCGTCAGCGGCGACAGCGCCCTGCAAAGTTTTATGGGTTACAACGGAACGTCGGGTGATAGCAGCAATGGCATGATTGAAAGCGTCACCGCGCAGAACGCCAAACTGACGGTTAATAACGTTGAGATTGAAAACAGCAGCAACACTATCAGTGACGCGCTGGAAGATATCACTCTCAACCTGAATGACGTCACCACCGGTAATCAGACCCTCACCATCAGCAAAGACACCTCCAAAGCTGAAAATGCGGTTAAAGCGTGGGTGGATGCCTATAACACGTTACAGGATACGTTCAGCAGCTTAACAAAATACACCGCAGTCGATGCCGGGGCAGAAAGTCAGGACTCCAGCAACGGCGCGTTACTCGGTGACTCCACGCTGCGCACCATCCAGACCCAGTTAAAAACGCTGCTTGCCAATACGCATAGCAGTTCGGCCTATAAAACATTGGCACAGATCGGTATCACCACCGACACCAGTACCGGTAAGCTGGAAATAGCGACTGACAAGCTGCAAACGGCCCTGAAGAAAGATGCCGCTGGCGTAGGTGAAATGTTTATTGGTGACGGTAAAAGCACTGGCGTAACCACCAGCATTAGCAGCAACCTGACCAGTTGGCTCTCCTCCACCGGGATAATCCAGGCTGCAAAAGATGGCGTAAGCAAAACGCTGAACAATTTGACGGATCAGTACAACGCTGCCAGTGAACGTATCGATACATTAATGGCGCGCTACAAAGCCCAGTTCACCCAACTGGATGTGTTAATGAACTCGCTTAACTCCACCAGTAGCTATCTGACACAGCAATTCGACACCTCAAATAGCAGCTCGAAATAATCTTCAGGAGAGACTATGTACAGCGCAAAAGGCACGCAGGCCTATGCACAAATTGGCGTTGAGAGCGCCGTGATGAGCGCAAGTCCACAGCAACTGGTTACCATGCTATTTGACGGCGTGTTGAGTGCGCTGGTAAGAGCACGCCTGTTTATGCAGGACAACAACCTGGAAGGTAAAGGCGTTTCTTTATCGAAAGCTATCAACATCATTGAGAATGGGCTGAAGGTGAGCCTCGAAGAAGAAAGCCAGGATGAATTAACCCAGAATTTAATTGCGCTCTATAGCTATATGGTCAGGCGTTTGCTGCAAGCGAATTTGCGTAACGATGTCTCCGCAGTAGAAGAAGTGGAAACGTTGATGCGCAATATTGCCGATGCCTGGAAAGAGACTTTACTCTCCCCTTCTTTGATTCAGGACCCTGTCTGATGAACCATGCACCGCACTTGTATTTTGCCTGGCAGCAACTTGTCGAAAAAAGCCAGCTCATGTTACGCCTGGCGACAGAAGGACGATGGGATGAACTCATCGCCAGCGAAATGGATTATGTGAATGCGGTGCAACAAATCGCGCACCTGACGGAAGAGATGGAACCCTCTGCCATGATGCAGGAACAACTCAAACCGATGCTACGCCTCGTCCTGGACAACGAAAGCAACGTTAAGCAGTTATTGCAGGGGCGAATGGATGAGCTGGCGAAGCTGGTTGGTCAGTCATCGATGCAAAAATCCGTATTAAGTGCTTACGGCGACCAGGGCGGCTACGTACTGGCGCCGCAGGAGAATATCGTCAATTTTTCTCCCCATCTGCATTTTGGCAAAGCATAAAAGTTGGATTACTCGCGAATAACCTGATTACGGCTACGCTTCTAATGTTCCCCTCATGTGGAGTCGAAGAATGCGTAATCCCACGCTGTTGCAATGCTTTCACTGGTATTACCCTGAAGGCGGCAAGCTCTGGCCCGAGCTTGCCGAGCGCGCCGACGGTTTAAATGATATTGGTATCAATATGGTCTGGCTGCCACCTGCCTATAAAGGCGCATCGGGCGGATATTCTGTCGGCTACGACTCCTATGATTTATTTGATTTAGGCGAGTTTGATCAAAAAGGCACTGTCGCGACGAAATATGGTGATAAAGCGCAATTGCTGGCGGCCATCGACGCGCTTAAACGCAACGACATCGCCGTACTGCTGGATGTGGTGGTGAACCACAAAATGGGTGCCGACGAAAAAGAAGCGATTCGCGTTCAGCGAGTTAACGAAGAGTGTCGCACGCAAATTGATGATGAAATTATCGAATGCGAAGGCTGGACCCGTTACACCTTCCCTGCACGAGCCGGAAAATATTCACAATTTATATGGGACTTCAAATGTTTTAGCGGTATCGACCATATCGAAAACCCGCATGAAGATGGCATCTTTAAAATCGTCAACGATTACACTGGCGAAGGCTGGAATGATCAGGTTGATGATGAATTAGGCAATTTCGATTATCTGATGGGCGAAAATATCGATTTTCGTAACCATGCCGTCACCGAAGAGCTCAAATACTGGGCGCGCTGGGTAATGGAACAAACTCAGTGCGATGGTTTTCGTCTCGACGCGGTAAAACATATTCCGGCGTGGTTCTATAAAGAGTGGATCGAGCATGTGCAAGAAGTTGCGCCGAAACCACTCTTTATTGTGGCGGAATACTGGTCGCGCGAGGTCGAGAAACTGCAAACGTATATTGATCAGGTGGAAGGTAAAACCATGCTGTTTGATGCACCGCTGCAGATGAAATTCCACGAAGCGTCTCGTATGGGGCGTGATTATGATATGACTGAGATTTTTAGCGGCACATTGGTTGAAGTCGATCCTTTCCACGCTGTGACGCTGGTCGCCAACCACGACACCCAGCCGTTACAAGCCCTTGAAGCTCCGGTGGAGCCGTGGTTTAAGCCGCTGGCTTATGCCCTTATTTTGCTACGGGAAAATGGCGTGCCTTCGGTGTTTTACTCTGATCTGTACGGGGCTCATTACGAAGATGTCGGCGGTGACGGACAGACCTATCCAATCGATATGCCAATAATCGAACAACTTGATGAGCTAATCCTCGCCCGCCAGCGTTTTGCCCACGGTGTACAGACGCTATTTTTCGATCATCCGAACTGTATTGCCTTTAGTCGCAGTGGCACCGATGAATATCCTGGCTGCGTTGTGGTTATGTCGAACGGTGACGATGGCGAAAAGACGATTAAACTGGGTGAGAACTACGGCAATAAAACCTGGCGCGATTTTCTCGGTAATCGACAAGAGAGCATAGTTACCGATGAAAATGGCGAAGCGACATTCTTTTGTAACGGCGGCAGCGTCAGCGTTTGGGTTATCGAAGAGGTGATTTAAAACCGATCGCTGACAATACACGCATCGTTATTGCGGCGCCGTTACAGTTTCAGGCCCGATAAGCTTGCGTATCGGGCACTTTTTTTGACATGAAAATCCCCCAGAGCCAGGGGAGTTTCATTACGGCAGCGGCGTCGGTAACGGCGCTTTTTCCAGCGCGGCGGCACACTCTGCCGTCGGACGAGCCACGCGTTCCATCGTCATGCCATCATACTCAATAGTGTTACCGTCACGCTCAATCTCGTACAGCTCACGTTTCACAGTAACGTTAGTGAGAGAATCAGACATCAGCGTCAGCTTACCCGGTAACGCAATCACTCGCTGCCATTGACGGCAATCCAGGGTATCACCCTCTTTAGTGACAATCAGGCTACCAATCGCTTCCGGGCTGACCAGCGCACGTTGCGGCCCTTTGGTCTGCCAGTACCCTGCCAACCAGTCTGGCGCAGGGGTTTTTACAACATTATTATAGTTTTCGACTTCGGCACAGCCCGCCAACAACATGAGTGCGCCTGCAATTGCGAGTTTTTTCATCATTCGTCCTGCATGAGAAGAAAAGTGGATTGTGGCATTAAAGCCCTGACGCTGCCACCCTTTCCAGGCCCAAAGAGAAATTTGATCTAACTATTATTTTTGTGAATTATTGCCGCGCAAATAAATTCTCCTGATGTATGATTCGCGACTCTTGTTTAAACCTTCTGAGTTCAGAGGCTACATACATGTCATGGCAGCAATTCAAACAAGCCTGGTTGATTAAATTCTGGGCGCCAATCCCTGCGGTCATCGCGGCGGGCATTCTCTCCACTTACTATTTTGGCATTACCGGCACCTTTTGGGCAGTTACGGGTGAATTTACCCGCTGGGGCGGTCAGCTCCTGCAACTGTTTGGCGTCCATGCTGAAGAGTGGGGCTATTTTAAAATCATCCATCTGGAAGGATCGCCATTAACCCGCATTGACGGGATGATGATTCTCGGTATGTTCGGCGGCTGTTTTGCCGCGGCATTATGGGCCAACAACGTCAAACTACGCATGCCGCGTAGCCGTATCCGCATTATGCAGGCCATTATTGGCGGGATTATTGCCGGTTTTGGTGCGCGTCTGGCGATGGGCTGTAACCTGGCGGCGTTCTTTACCGGCATTCCTCAGTTCTCGCTGCACGCCTGGTTCTTTGCCATCGCTACCGCCATCGGCTCATGGTTTGGCGCGCGCTTTACCCTGCTGCCTGTCTTTCGTATCCCCGTGAAAATGCAGAAAGTCTCTGCCGCCTCACCGTTGACGCAGAAACCAGATCAGGCGCGGCGCCGTTTTCGTCTCGGGATGCTGGTCTTTTTCGGCATGCTGGGCTGGGCGCTGCTGACGGCGATGAACCAACCAAAGCTGGGGCTGGCGATGCTGTTTGGTGTCGGCTTTGGCTTGCTGATAGAACGTGCACAAATCTGCTTTACTTCGGCGTTCCGCGACATGTGGATCACCGGACGAACCCACATGGCGAAAGCGATCATTTTCGGTATGGCGGTAAGTGCCATCGGGATTTTCAGTTATGTACAGTTAGGCGTAGAACCTAAAATCATGTGGGCGGGTCCGAACGCGGTAATTGGTGGATTACTGTTTGGTTTTGGTATTGTGCTGGCGGGCGGCTGCGAAACGGGATGGATGTACCGCGCGGTGGAAGGCCAGGTACATTACTGGTGGGTCGGTCTGGGCAACGTTATTGGCTCCACGATTCTGGCGTATTACTGGGATGATTTCGCCCCGGCGCTGGCAACCGACTGGGACAAAATCAACCTGCTAAAAACCTTTGGTCCAATGGGCGGCCTGCTGGTGACATATTTACTATTGTTCGCTGCGCTGATGTTGATTATCGGTTGGGAAAAACGCTTCTTCCGCCGTGCGGCGCCGCAGACAGCTAAGGAGATCGCATGAAAAATATCGTTCCTGATTACCGTCTTGATATGGTGGGCGAGCCCTGCCCTTACCCGGCGGTTGCAACCCTTGAGGCGATGCCGCAGTTAAAAAAAGGCGAGATCCTAGAAGTAGTCAGCGATTGTCCACAGTCGATTAACAATATTCCGCTGGATGCGCGTAATCACGGCTATACGGTACTGGATATTCAGCAAGACGGGCCGACCATTCGTTATCTAATTCAGAAGTAATCTTTTCTCCCGCTGTTTCAGGCAGCGGGAGTCACTTGCTACGAATACTCCGTTGTCTATTTTCCGTACCGCAGTTAGATTATTATTGATTCACACAGACACAGCATTAAGTGATCGGACCAGATTGAAGGAATAACACCGATCATGCAAACTACTCTCCCTCACAACTGACGAGAGATTATTTCCCTGATGGATCAGGTTGCTAATTTTCAAAAGATGTTTGAGCAAGTGAGAACGGAGCTAAACTTTTCCTGGTTTTATGCTGAGTTAAAACGTCATCGTATTGCACATTATATTTACTATCTTGCCACAGATAACATCAGGATCGTCACGCACGATGACAATGTTTTGTTAATCAGAGGGAGCAGAAGTCTATTAAAAGTCAGTGCCATCAAGGATCCTGAGCAAGTCAAAAAAGCAGCCCGGACTCACATTTCAAGACAGTCAACATTTCGGGAATATTGTATAACGCTTGCAAAGGCTGGCGTTTTCCGGTGGGTTACTGACGTTGGTGATAATAAGCGTCGTTACTATTCTATCGATAATACACTTTTATATATTGAAGATATCGAGAACAACAAACCACTTATTTAGCTGTTCTCGCCAGCTCAGCTCTGACAGTGACTGGTTATTAATAAAATTTTTTAAATGAACGGTTCCGAAATAGCGATTAACTAACACCTTCATGTTCATGCCTGTGACCATGTATTTTTCGTTGATGACAAAGAAAGCCCTGGGGCGCACCAGATAACAGGCAGTCAGAGTTGACTGAAACATCAAGCATCGTAGTTCGCCGTAGATATAACGATGTGATTTACCCCATATATGCCCCACCACTCAGCATCGAAGAGCACAAAGCCTTGCAATCCAGTGCAAAGCTTTGTGTGCCCCCCACTACGACCTGCATAACCAGTTAGAAGATAGCAGTGATGTCAAACGACGCAGCTGTCTTCTTTTCTTTCACGCTTTCCCCCACCCAGCCTGCCTGCCACAACTGAAGTGAATGTCTGTTATGAGCGAATCGCGGAAGTTGACGGTTCCGGGATGAACATTGATGTTGTCGTGATTCAATGCCTCCTTTAATGACATGAGTGTAAAATAAGATTATTCTCATTAGGCGATTTTCTTAACTCCATGAGAATTCAATGAATAAAATTACAATTGCTGCAGTCATTCTTTCCTCTGTGCTTCTGGGGGGGTGTGCATCGGTTCCTCTGGCCAGTAATACTGAAAACGAGACAGCTAAGTCTTTCCCGATCCCGGAAAATGGTAAAGCCGGTCTATACGTTTACAGAGACAGCTTTGTTGGTAAAGCGTTAAAAAAGGATGTTTATCTTGACGGCCGTTGTCTTGGTGAAACGGCTGACAGAGTCTTTTTCTATCAGCAAATATCGACCAGCCAACCACATACGCTGGGAACTGAATCTGAGTTTTCACCTAATAATCTGACAATCAATGTCACGTCCGGGAAAAACTACTTTGTTCGCCAGTACATCAAAATGGGCGTTTTTGTTGGTGGAGCTGGACTTGAACAGGTTTCCGAAAACGAAGGTATCCGCGTCGTTTCTAAACCTGAAGTTAAGTTAGCAGTGCCAGGTCATTGCGATAACTGAGCGGCGGAAATTTAATATCCAGCCCGCATCAGGGCCGGATATCATTCGCTTCTCGGTTTGGCTATATTGTTAAGAATTTGCGGGCACATTCCCCACTTTATCTTTTTTGGCTTTCGAATTATCAGCTGCCTTTGGTTTCTGGCTGGAGGAGCATTTTAGGTCAACTGTGCTTTTTCCAACCTGCATGCCGGAGAGTTCGCTTTGCGGTCAGAATCTGTACACAACTGGTGGTTGGTTGGTGATTTTAACAATGCTCGCCTTAGTGCTCACTTGTACCCAGGAACGGCGATAAACAGCTGACAAGCAATGCCGGGGGTTTAGCTCTTTATGACCCTCGGCCACTTCCGCTCCAGGTATGGAACGGACAATCTGCTGGTCTGAAGGTCCGCTGTGAGCGAGAAGCAGACAAAGGAGTGCTTTTAAAAGTTTAATACTTGTCTCAGTCCGAGATTTTGGTGAGTATTGATTCACTATAGTTTTCCACCAGCATAAAGGGAGGCCCATATAGCAGCCCCTGCCAAGATAAGAACTAAAAATCTCTCAACCGTTTTGATAACTTTATATCTATATGTTGACTTGAATCTAAAGTCATTAAAAATAAGGTATTGCCTATAAATATAATTGCTCATATTGGAAGCAGAATGCTGTGCAGTGGATGTACAATACCTACAATATATGGAAAAATGTTTTTTATGTGTTTGGGTGTTATTTGGGATGGGTTTTGATACTTACCTATTATTATTTCAGTTTCATTGATTTTCCCAGCATTAGATTGATAAGGCGCAACAAACACAAGAACATCACCGGATGGTCCCTGCGAATACCATAATTGAGCATTCCTTTCGAATGCAACTTCTAATCTTTTGTTGTCAGAGGATGATATGTTAAAACCCAAGAATCTGACCCCAGTAAAAATATGAGTCGAATTAATATGTTGTGAACTAATAAGATTAGATAATTTGATTGGTTCATCATCTTTTGATCTGCTAATGTAAAGGCTTCCAAAGATATCGGCACTATGAGTGTCAGCATTTAAAATTTCAAACTCCCTTTGAACTCGATCGTCCATAAACCTCCAATTTATGCGTTTAAAATATGCATTTAAACTATCTCTTCTTATTCTCTCTGCAGCAGACTTTAATTTCAAAGTAAATCCTTAAATATAAAAATAGTTCATCATATATTCCTAGGTAAACTAGGAAGTTATTATGCTGAAAAGCATCACAGGAAATAAAATCAAACAAGTTCCAAGCATACTACATCGACAAACATCGATGCGCTCACATTCAGTATGAGAAACTTCGTTACGCGTGCCGACCTACTCCCCTTAAACTAATGCAGCATGATGTTAGGAACTTCCGCCTCTGGCACAAAGCAGTCCCCATGTGATAGTGCCGCGCTGCCATGGGGTCTTGTAGATAAATCCTCTCGTAAAAAACTACATTTCTCAGTCAAACAGTAGATATCTGCAGATACATGAAATTAGCATATTGCATTATAAGTGAACAAATATCGACCATGTAAATTACAGAAATGCATATGCTATATTTCAACTAATTGCAAACTTACATTAAATAGCAAACAAATCCCTGCAGTAAATTATAACAAATGTTACAAACATCTTTTCTACCTTAATAGATAACTATTTTTCCTGCCTTAACGCAAATTAACCACTTATTATCTGTTACTACTCAGGTTATTAATATAATGACTTGACACATATAATTATTCATTTTTTACATCAGAAAAATGTGAGCCATATCGAATTAGGCAACATTTTATTTGTTTTTATTATCCGAATATAATTTATTTCTTTACTTTTTTGAGATTAATCCTAAAAATACGCGCTTTAACAATTTTACCTAAAAAGGAGAAACGTAATGTTTACACACAAAAAATCAATAGCTATCATCATGTTATGCCTATCTGCCGGCATCTCTGGATGTCAATCAAATGCTGATGAGTATGCTGCTGACGTTTACGAAGCCAATCAATTAAATTCAAAGCAAGAAACTAAAACAGTTAATATCATTTCTGTTCTTCCCGCTAAAGTTGCTGTTGACAACACTGCAAATAAACAAGCAGCTCAAACTTTCGGAGCTATTTTAGGCGCCGTTGCTGGGGGGGTGGCTGGACATAACGTTGGAACCGGAAGTAATCTGGGAACCGCAGCAGGAGCTGTGGGTGGGGGAGCAGTTGGAGCAGCTGCGGGTACACTTGTAAAAGATAAATCTATTGTAGAGGGTGTTTCTTTAACCTACAAAGATGGAACAAAAATGTTTACATCAACCCAAGTGGGCAAATCTTGTCAATTTACCCCAGGTTTAGCTGTAGTCATTTCGACAAAAAATAATGAAACCAGAATTCAGCCTAATGCCTCTTGCCCTGAAAAAGCATAACACACAGTATCCATCATGAAAAAAATACTCATAGCTCTTGTTGCTATACCTTTCTCTCTCAGTTTTGCCAGTTCCTTACAAAGTCAACTTGCGGCAGTAGCTGAAGCAGAACAACAAGGAATCGCTGAAGAAAAAAGAGCAAATGACGCACATAAGGAAAATCTAGAGCGAGAAGCCCGTCTGGAGCAGCAACGACGTGCTAGTGCAATTGAAGCACAAAATAGAAAAGCTGCAGCTATTGCTGCAGACAGAAAAGCCGCACGCGAAAAGTTAGAATCTGAAATTAAGGAAGATAAGAAACGAGACATCGCATATGAAAATGAATTACGAAGCTTAGAGATTCAAAAACTAAAATTGGCTTTAGCTCGAGAAGAAGCTCGAGTCAAAAGAGAGAATGACTTTATAGATCAAGAACTGAAGAACAAAGCTGCACAGACAGACATCCTTCAATCCAACGCAGATGCAAATAGAAATATTTCTGAAGGTGGAAAGGAGTTAATGAAAAGTACTGGAAAAGCCAAAGAAAAAGAAGCTAGCGGATTCTTTAACTAATTTCATTCATGGTTATAATCAGTGCACATAAAATATATTCTTCTGTTAATGGAATATATAAAAGGCTGTCAAACCATTGGCAGCCTTACAGCAATCATAAAATTGCGTGAACTTCCGGTATCATAGTTGCATGTTGGTCTTTGACCGCTGGAGCTAACCCTAACTTCATCGCGAAGCAAATGGGACACTCTGATGCTCAGATGGTTTATCGCGTTTACGGATCGTGGATGGCAGAAAACAATCAGGATCAGGTATCCATTTTAAACCAGAAATTGAGTGAGTTTGCCCCATCCATGCCCCACGCTGTGGAATCGGATGTAATTAAACAAGCATAGTCAACAGGTTACAAAACCTACACCTGCATGGACATCATTTCCTGGTACGCCGCCACCAGCTTATTACGCACCTGAATCCCCATTTGCATTGAAACTGAGGCTTTTTGCATATCGGTCATCACATCGTTTAGCGCTACGCCGGGTTCGCCGAGGGTGAATTTTTCTGCCTGGGTGCGGGCGGCGGTTTGCGTATCACTTATACGATCGAGCGCGGCATGAAGCTGTCCGGCAAAACTGATGCCAGGTTGTGGTAGTGATTCCTGCGCACGGGCACTCATCGCCGTAGCCTGTAACTGGCTGATAACCCCTTCAATCCCCTGTATGGCTGACATATTCATCTCCTGGACCATTTCTGGTAGCAGAGATTAACAGTAAGTCAATAAGATAAAGGCGTTAAATAACGATAAAAAACCGGGTTAATTGGCGCATAGAAAAAAATAAAACCACAAATAATGAGGCCGTCAATTTTTCGAGTTTGCTGACCCGGGAGTGCGTCTTGTTCCACTTTGCCAATAACGCCGTCTTTCATCTGCCGCGAGGTGCGCGATGAATACGACTGCAGCCCAGACAAAATCTCTTGAGTGGCTTAATCGCCTACGCGCGAATCCGAGAATCCCTTTGATTGTTGCTGGTTCCGCTGCAGTGGCAGTGATAGTCGCGTTAGTTCTATGGGCAAAAGCCCCTGATTACCGCACGTTATTCAGCAACCTTTCCGATCAGGATGGTGGCGCGATTGTCAGCCAACTGACGCAGATGAACATCCCTTACCGCTTTAGTGAAGCCAGTGGTGCAATTGAAGTTCCGGCGGATAAGGTTCACGAATTGCGTCTGCGTCTGGCGCAGCAAGGCTTACCTAAAGGCGGAGCGGTCGGCTTTGAGCTGCTCGATCAGGAAAAGTTTGGTATCAGCCAGTTCAGCGAACAGGTGAATTATCAGCGAGCGCTGGAAGGCGAACTTTCTCGTACCATCGAAACTATCGGCCCGGTAAAAGGGGCGCGCGTGCATCTGGCGATGCCGAAACCGTCTTTATTTGTCCGTGAGCAAAAATCCCCTTCCGCATCGGTAACGGTGAATTTATTGCCAGGACGTGCGCTGGATGAAGGGCAAATTAGTGCCGTTGTGCATCTGGTTTCCAGTGCAGTAGCTGGGCTGCCACCGGGTAACGTTACACTGGTGGATCAAGGTGGACATCTGTTAACCCAGTCCAACACCAGCGGGCGCGATCTCAATGATGTTCAGTTGAAATATACCAGCGATGTCGAAGGCCGCATTCAGCGTCGTATTGAAGCAATTCTGTCGCCTATTGTCGGCAACGGCAATATTCATGCGCAAGTCACAGCGCAGCTGGATTTCGCCAGTAAAGAGCAAACAGAAGAGCAGTATCGCCCTAATGGCAATGAGTCACAGGCAGCACTTCGTTCCCGTCAACTGAATGAAAGCGAGCAAAGCGGTTCCGGTTATCCGGGCGGCGTGCCGGGGGCATTATCTAATCAGCCCGCGCCCGCAAATAATGCGCCGATCAGTACGCCTCCGGCAAATCAAAACAATCGCCAGCAACAGACGAGCACCACCAGCAATAGTGGACCGCGCAGCACACAGCGTAATGAAACCAGCAACTACGAAGTCGATCGCACCATTCGTCATACCAAAATGAACGTCGGCGACGTGCAACGTCTGTCTGTCGCGGTAGTGGTGAATTACAAAACGCTGTCGGATGGCAAACCGTTGCCACTGAGCGCCGAACAGATGAAGCAGATTGAAGATCTGACCCGCGAGGCTATGGGCTTCACGGAAAAACGCGGTGATTCGCTCAATGTCGTCAACTCGCCGTTTACCAGTAGTGATGAAAGTGGCGGTGAGTTGCCGTTCTGGCAACAACAAGCGTTTATCGATCAGTTACTGGCTGCCGGACGCTGGTTGCTGGTGATACTGGTGGCGTGGCTGCTGTGGCGTAAAGCGGTACGTCCGCAATTAATCCGCCGCGCTGAGGTGGTGAAAGCCGTTCAGCAACAGACACAAACTCGCCAGGAGACGGAAGATGCAGTGGAAGTACGCCTGAGCAAAGACGAACAACTGCAACAACGCCGCGCTAACCAACGTCTGGGGGCTGAGGTAATGAGCCAGCGCATCCGCGACATGTCTGATAACGATCCGCGCGTAGTGGCGCTGGTCATTCGCCAGTGGATAAATAACGATCATGAGTAACCTGACAGGCACCGATAAAAGCGTCATTCTGCTGATGACCATTGGCGAAGACCGGGCGGCAGAGGTATTCAAGCACCTGTCCCAACGAGAAGTGCAAACCCTGAGCGCGGCAATGGCGAACGTCTCGCAGATCTCCAACAAACAATTAACTGAAGTACTGGCAGAGTTTGAACAAGAAGCCGAACAGTTTGCCGCACTGAATATTAACGCCAATGATTATCTGCGTTCAGTGCTGGTCAAAGCGCTGGGCGAAGAGCGTGCCGCCAGCCTGCTGGAAGATATTCTCGAAACCCGCGACACTGCCAGCGGTATTGAAACGCTCAACTTTATGGAGCCACAGAGCGCCGCCGATCTGATTCGCGATGAACATCCGCAGATTATCGCCACCATTCTGGTGCATCTGAAACGCGCTCAAGCCGCCGATATTCTGGCGTTGTTCGATGAACGTCTGCGCCACGACGTGATGCTACGTATCGCCACCTTTGGCGGCGTACAACCTGCCGCGCTGGCTGAACTGACAGAAGTGCTGAATGGCCTGCTCGATGGCCAGAATCTCAAACGCAGCAAAATGGGCGGCGTGAGAACAGCAGCGGAAATTATCAACCTGATGAAAACTCAGCAGGAAGAAGCGGTTATTACCGCCGTACGTGAATTTGACGGCGAGCTGGCGCAGAAAATCATCGACGAGATGTTCCTGTTCGAAAATCTGGTGGATGTCGACGATCGCAGCATCCAGCGTCTGTTGCAGGAAGTGGATTCCGAATCGTTACTGATCGCGCTGAAAGGTGCAGAACAGCCACTGCGCGAGAAATTCCTGCGCAATATGTCGCAGCGTGCCGCCGATATACTGCGCGACGATCTCGCCAACCGTGGTCCGGTGCGTCTGTCGCAGGTGGAAAACGAACAGAAAGCGATTCTGCTGATTGTGCGCCGCCTTGCCGAAACCGGCGAGATGGTGATTGGCGGCGGCGAGGATACCTATGTCTGATAATCTGCCGTGGAAAACCTGGACACCGGACGATCTCGCGCCACCACAGGCGGAGTTTGTGCCGCTGATGGAGCCAGAAGAAACCGTCACTGAAGAGGCCGAACCCAGCCTTGAGCAGCAACTGGCACAACTGCAAATGCAGGCCCACGAGCAAGGTTATCAGGCGGGGATTGCCGAAGGTCGCCAGCAAGGCCATGAACAAGGCTATCAGGAAGGTCTGGCTCAGGGGCTGGAACAAGGACTGGCACAAGCAAAATCCCAGCAAGCGCCGATTCATGCCCGGATGCAGCAACTGGTCAGCGAGTTTCAGACCACCCTTGACGCGCTGGATAGCGTGATTGCTTCACGCCTGATGCAGATGGCGCTGGAGGCAGCGCGTCAGGTGATCGGCCAGACGCCAACGGTGGACAACTCGGCACTGATCAAACAGATCCAACAGTTGTTGCAGCAAGAACCGTTATTCAGCGGCAAACCGCAGCTACGCGTGCACCCGGATGATCTGCAACGTGTTGATGAGATGCTCGGCGCAACCTTAAGTTTGCATGGCTGGCGCTTGCGCGGCGACCCGACCCTCCATCCTGGCGGTTGTAAAGTCTCCGCTGATGAAGGCGATCTCGACGCCAGTGTCGCCACCCGCTGGCAAGAACTCTGCCGTCTGGCAGCACCAGGAGTGGTGTAATGACCACGCGGCTGACTCGCTGGCTAACCTCGCTGGATAACTTCGAAGCCAAAATGGCGCAGTTGCCTGCGGTGCGTCGCTACGGGCGATTAACCCGCGCCACCGGGCTGGTGCTGGAAGCCACCGGATTGCAACTGCCGCTCGGCGCAACCTGTGTCATTGAACGTCAGAACGGCACTGAAACGCACGAAGTAGAAAGCGAAGTGGTTGGCTTTAACGGTCAACGGCTGTTTTTAATGCCGCTGGAGGAAGTGGAAGGCGTGCTGCCCGGCGCACGCGTTTACGCCAGAAATATCTCCGGCGATGGGCTGCAAAGCGGCAAGCAGTTACCGCTCGGTCCGGCGTTATTAGGTCGCGTTCTGGACGGCGGTGGTAAACCGCTCGATGGTCTGCCCTCCCCCGACACGACTGAAACTGGCGCCCTGATTACCCCGCCGTTTAACCCGTTGCAACGTACACCGATTGAGCATGTGCTGGATACGGGCGTGCGCCCAATTAATGCCCTGCTTACCGTTGGGCGCGGGCAGCGTATGGGGCTGTTTGCCGGATCTGGCGTTGGTAAAAGTGTGCTGCTGGGAATGATGGCACGCTACACGCGTGCCGATGTGATCGTCGTTGGTTTGATTGGTGAACGTGGGCGAGAAGTAAAAGATTTTATTGAGAATATTCTCGGTGCCGAAGGGCGTGCGCGCTCCGTGGTGATTGCCGCTCCGGCGGATGTTTCTCCGCTCCTGCGAATGCAGGGTGCCGCCTATGCCACGCGCATTGCCGAAGATTTTCGCGATCGTGGTCAGCATGTATTGCTGATTATGGACTCCCTCACCCGCTACGCGATGGCCCAGCGTGAGATTGCGCTGGCGATTGGCGAACCACCCGCCACCAAAGGTTATCCACCGTCGGTATTCGCCAAATTACCGGCGCTGGTCGAACGTGCCGGAAACGGAATCAGCGGCGGCGGCTCGATTACCGCGTTTTATACCGTGCTCACCGAAGGCGATGACCAGCAGGATCCGATTGCTGACTCCGCGCGGGCGATCCTCGACGGTCACATTGTGCTTTCTCGTCGTCTGGCGGAAGCCGGGCACTATCCGGCAATTGATATTGAAGCCTCAATCAGCCGTGCAATGACGGCGTTGATCAGCGAGCAGCATTACGCGCGGGTACGCACATTCAAGCAGCTGTTGTCGAGTTTTCAACGTAACCGCGATCTGGTCAGCGTCGGCGCGTATGCCAAAGGCAGCGATCCAATGCTCGATAAAGCTATCGCCTTGTGGCCGCAGCTGGAGGGCTATTTGCAACAAGGCATTTTTGAACGCGCGGACTGGGAAGACTCTCTCCAGGGGCTGGAACGTATTTTTCCGACGGTGTGATTACGCAGGAGATAACAGCAGATGGCAGAACATGGCGCCCTGGCGACCCTGAAAGATCTGGCAGAAAAAGAGGTGGATAATGCGGCCCGCCTGCTGGGTGAAATGCGTCGCGGATGTCAGCAGGCGGAAGAACAACTCAAAATGCTGATCGATTATCAAAACGAATATCGCAGCAACCTGAACAACGACATGAGTGCAGGAATGACCAGTAATCGCTGGATCAACTACCAGCAGTTCATTCAGACGCTGGAAAAGGCCATTACCCAGCACCGCCAGCAGCTTAATCAGTGGACGCAGAAAGTTGACATTGCTCTGAACAGCTGGCGAGAAAAGAAACAACGTTTGCAGGCCTGGCAGACCCTCCAGGAACGGCAATCCACGGCGGCCCTGTTAGCAGAAAACCGCCTCGATCAGAAAAAGATGGACGAGTTCGCCCAGCGCGCCGCCATGAGGAAAACTGAATGATTCGTTTAGCGCCCTTGATTACCGCTGACGTTGACACATCCACATTGCCCGGTGCTAGCGCCACTGACACGGCACAGGATTTTCTTGCGTTGTTGAGCGGGGCATTAGCAGGAGATGCAGCACCAGGCAAAGCTTCGCCATTGCTTCAGGTTGCAGTGGATACCCCACACGCGCAAGGTAAAGAACGCGCCAGCGAAATTCTGGCCGGGGTACTGCCGTCTGATTTACACATCGCTACTGACGAAACGCTGGCTGAAATAACCGCAGCACGACCCGATACAACGCCGCTGACGACGGCTCTGGTTAATACGCTGGCAGCCATGCCAGAAAAGGAGACGGTCGCCGACGATAAAACGGATGACCTTAATGAAGATGCTGTCGCCAGCCTGAGCGCCCTTTTTGCTATGCTGCCCGGTTTTGACAATACCCCCAAAGTGACTGATGCGCCTGTCACAGCGTTACCGACGCAGAAGCAAGCACTCTCAACAAAACTGACTACCGCGCAACTCGCAACAGCACAACCTGACGACGCCCCTGGTGCGCCAGATCAGCCATTAACACCGCTGGTCGCTGAAGCCCAGAGTAAAGCGGAGATCATCAGCACGCCTTCACCTGTTACTACTGTCACCAGTCCGCTAATTACTCCGCACCAGACGCAGCCACTGCCCACCGTCGCAGCGCCTGTTTTGAGCGCACCGCTGGGTTCCCACGAATGGCAACAATCCTTAAGCCAGCATATTTCGCTGTTTACCCGCCAGGGGCAACAAAGTGCCGAACTGCGTTTGCATCCGCAAGATTTAGGCGAAGTGCAAATCTCCCTTAAGGTGGATGACAACCAAGCGCAAATTCAGATGGTTTCACCGCATCAGCACGTGCGCGCCGCTCTGGAAGCGGCTTTGCCGGTACTGCGCACACAACTGGCAGAAAGCGGAATTCAGTTGGGGCAGAGCAATATCAGCGGTGAGAGTTTTAGCGGTCAGCAGCAGGCAGCTTCCGAGCAACAACAAAGTCCACGCACATCAGGCCATGAACGCCTGACAACCGAGGATGACGATGCATTGCCAGTTCCAACAACTCTTCAGAGAGTTTCATCGGGCAATAGTGGCGTCGATATTTTCGCCTAACGTCAGAGGTAGCACCTTAATCCGCGTCTTTTCCCCGCTTTGCCACACTTAAGACGCAGGATAATTAGCCGATAAGCAGTAGCGACACAGGAAGACCGCAACACATGACTGATTACGCGATAAGCAAGAAAAGCAGGCGATCGCTTTGGCTCCCGATCCTGGTATTCATCACTCTCGCAGCTTGTGCCAGCGCGGGTTACAGCTACTGGCATTCGCAACAAGTGACCGCTGGCGACAAAGCGCAGCAACACGTCGTGCTCTCACCTGTCTTCTATGCGCTAGACACTTTTACGGTCAATCTTGGCGATGCAGATCGCGTGCTTTATATCGGTATAACGCTGCGATTGAAAGATGAAGCCACCCGTTCGCGGTTGAGCGAGTATTTGCCGGAAGTCCGCAGTCGCTTGCTGTTACTGTTTTCGCGCCAGGATGCCGCCGTGCTGGCAACGGAAGAAGGCAAGCAACAACTGATTGCCGCAATTAAAGCCACACTTTCCCCCCCGCTTGTTGCCGGGCAACCGAAACAGGATGTCACCGACGTGCTGTATACCGCTTTTATTCTGCGATAACGACATGGGCGATAGTATTCTTTCTCAAGCTGAAATTGATGCGCTGTTGAATGGTGACAGCGAGGTCAAAGACGAACCGACAACCAGTGTTAGCGGCGAAAGTGACATTCGTCCGTACGATCCTAATACCCAACGACGGGTTGTGCGCGAACGGTTACAGGCGCTGGAAATCATCAATGAACGTTTTGCCCGCCATTTTCGTATGGGGCTGTTCAACCTGCTGCGCCGTAGCCCGGACATTACCGTCGGGGCCATCCGCATTCAGCCGTACCATGAATTTGCCCGCAACCTGCCGGTGCCAACCAACCTGAACCTTATCCATCTGAAACCGCTGCGCGGAACAGGGCTGGTGGTGTTTTCGCCGAGTCTGGTGTTTATCGCCGTGGATAACCTGTTTGGCGGCGATGGTCGCTTCCCTACCAAAGTAGAAGGTCGTGAGTTTACTCATACCGAACAGCGCGTCATCAACCGCATGTTGAAGCTGGCACTTGAAGGCTATAGCGACGCGTGGAAGGCGATTAATCCGCTGGAAGTCGAGTACGTGCGTTCCGAAATGCAGGTGAAATTTACCAATATCACCACCTCACCGAACGACATTGTGGTTAACACGCCGTTCCATGTGGAGATTGGCAACCTGACCGGCGAATTTAATATCTGCCTGCCATTCAGCATGATCGAGCCACTGAGGGAATTGTTGGTTAACCCGCCGCTGGAAAACTCGCGTAATGAAGATCAGAACTGGCGCGATAACCTGGTGCGCCAGGTGCAGCATTCACAGCTGGAGCTGGTTGCCAACTTTGCCGATATTTCGCTGCGCCTGTCGCAGATTTTAAAGCTGAAGCCCGGCGATGTCCTGCCGATAGAAAAACCCGATCGCATTATCGCCCATGTTGACGGCGTTCCGGTACTGACCAGCCAGTACGGCACCATCAACGGTCAGTATGCGTTACGGATAGAACATTTGATTAACCCGATTTTGAATTCTCTGAACGAGGAACAGCCCAAATGAGTGACTTGAATAATCCGGCCGATGACAACAACGGCGCAATGGACGATCTGTGGGCTGAAGCGTTAGGCGAACAAAAATCAACAAGCGGCAAAAGCGCGGCTGAAGCCGTGTTCCAGCAGCTTGGCGGCGGCGACGTCAGTGGAACATTGCAGGATATCGACCTGATTATGGATATTCCGGTTAAGCTGACCGTCGAACTGGGCCGCACACGAATGACCATCAAAGAGTTGTTGCGTCTGACGCAAGGGTCAGTCGTGGCGCTGGACGGTCTGGCGGGCGAACCACTGGATATTCTGATCAACGGTTATTTAATTGCTCAGGGCGAAGTTGTCGTAGTCGCTGATAAATATGGCGTGCGGATCACCGATATCATTACCCCGTCCGAGCGGATGCGCCGCCTGAGCCGTTAGTGATGAATAACCACGCTACTGTACAACCTTCCGCGCCGGTTTCTGCTGCTCCGCTCCTTCAGGTGAGCGGCGCGCTAATTGCCATTATTGTCCTGATCCTCGCTGCGGCCTGGCTGGTAAAAAGGCTGGGATTTGCTCCCAAACGTAATGGCACGAACGGGCTGAAAGTCAGCGCTAGTGCCTCGTTGGGGGCGCGTGAACGGGTTGTGGTGGTCGATGTGGAAGATGCGCGACTGGTGCTCGGTGTTACTACCGGGCAAATCAATCTGCTGCATAAACTTCCCCCTTCTGCGCCAACGGAAGAGTTACCTCAAGCCGATTTTCAGTCGGTCATGAAAAATTTGCTTAAGCGTGGCGGGAGAGCCTGATGCGTCGTCTCTTGTCTGTCGCACCGGCCCTTCTCTGGCTGCTTACTCCCCTCGCCTTTGCGCAACTGCCTGGCATCACAAGCCAGCCGCTGCCTGGCGGTGGACAAAGCTGGTCACTCCCGGTGCAGACGCTGGTGTTCATCACCTCGCTGACTTTTATTCCGGCAATTTTACTGATGATGACCAGCTTCACCCGCATCATCATTGTTTTTGGTTTATTGCGTAACGCACTGGGAACGCCCTCCGCGCCGCCCAACCAGGTTTTGCTGGGGCTGGCGCTGTTTTTGACCTTTTTTATTATGTCTCCGGTAATCGACAAAATTTATGTCGATGCGTACCAGCCATTCAGCGAAGAGAAAATTTCAATGCAGGAGGCACTGGAAAAAGGGGCGCAGCCACTGCGTGAGTTTATGCTGCGCCAGACCCGCGAGGCGGATTTAGGGTTGTTTGCCAGGCTGGCGAATACCGGCCCGTTGCAGGGACCTGAAGCAGTACCGATGCGCATTTTGCTCCCGGCCTACGTGACCAGCGAGTTGAAAACCGCCTTCCAGATAGGCTTCACGATTTTCATTCCGTTTTTGATTATCGACCTGGTTATTGCAAGTGTGTTGATGGCATTGGGGATGATGATGGTTCCCCCCGCGACCATTGCCCTGCCGTTTAAACTGATGTTGTTTGTACTGGTGG
Organism: Escherichia sp. E1130; assembly: GCF_005781065.1. Classification (NCBI taxonomy): domain Bacteria; kingdom Pseudomonadati; phylum Pseudomonadota; class Gammaproteobacteria; order Enterobacterales; family Enterobacteriaceae; genus Escherichia; species Escherichia sp. E1130. The sequence goes on along the minus strand of NZ_VATL01000009.1, from coordinate 16,169 downwards.
ATGGCTGGCAATTGCTGGTCGGCTCGCTGGCACAAAGCTTTTACAGCTAGAGAGGCCAAATGACACCCGAATCGGTCATGATGATGGGGACAGAAGCGATGAAAGTCGCGCTGGCACTGGCTGCCCCGCTGTTGCTGGTGGCGCTGGTCACCGGTCTTATCATCAGCATTTTGCAGGCCGCCACGCAGATTAACGAAATGACGCTGTCGTTCATTCCGAAAATCATCGCCGTATTTATCGCCATTATTATTGCCGGACCGTGGATGCTCAACTTGTTGCTGGATTACGTTCGTACCTTATTCACTAACCTACCGTATATCATCGGGTAATCGATGTAATGTTGCAGGTAACAAGCGATCAATGGCTTTCCTGGTTAAGCCTGTATTTCTGGCCATTACTGCGCGTGCTGGCGCTGATCTCCACCGCGCCCATTTTGAGCGAACGCAGCGTGCCAAAACGGGTAAAACTGGGCCTCGCAATGATGATCACGTTCGCCATTGCTCCGGCAATACCCGCCAACGATGTTGCCGTTTTTTCGTTCTATGCCCTATGGCTGGCGGTGCAGCAAATCCTGATTGGCATTGCTCTCGGCTTTACCATGCAATTTGCCTTCGCCGCTGTGCGCACCGCTGGCGAAATTATCGGTCTGCAAATGGGGCTGTCATTTGCGACGTTTGTCGATCCTGGCAGTCATCTCAATATGCCCGTCTTAGCGCGCATTATGGATATGCTGGCGCTACTGTTGTTCCTGACATTTAACGGTCATTTATGGCTGATTTCGTTGCTGGTCGATACATTTCACACTCTACCCATTGGTGGCGAACCGCTGAACAGCAATGCATTCCTGGCACTCACCAGGGCAGGGAGTTTGATTTTTCTTAACGGGTTGATGCTGGCGTTACCGCTCATTACCCTGTTGCTGACGCTGAATCTCGCATTAGGTTTACTGAATCGTATGGCCCCGCAATTATCAATCTTTGTTATTGGTTTTCCATTAACGTTGACTGTCGGCATCTCATTAATGGCGGCATTAATGCCGTTAATTGCTCCTTTTTGCGAACATTTATTTAGTGAAATTTTTAATTTGCTGGCAGATATTATCAGCGAATTACCTGTAATATGATTCCCTAATGTTTATCTTGTTATGCTAAGGATTATCCGAAAAATAATACCAGCGAACATCTTCCAGGATACTCCTGTGGCGAAATATTTGTTTTAACCTCACTCACATATCGCAACATTTACTTTACTTTAAGACAATTCCAGGCAAATTATACAACGCTTTACGGGATAGTAAGTCCGCCTGAAAATTCGCGAGAGTGGCGCATTAGGTGACCCATGTCGTTCCGTTTAGTCATGATGAAATATTCAGGTAAGGGGAATTATCGTTACGCATTGAGTGAGGGTATGCCATGTCAACGATTATTATGGATTTATGTAGTTACACCCGGCTGGGTTTGACCGGGTATCTGTTGAGTAGAGGGGTGAAAAAAAGAGAAATCAACGACATTGAAACCGTTGATGACCTTGCCATCGCTTGTGATTCACAGCCCCCTTCAGTGGTGTTTATTAATGAGGACTGTTTTATCCACGATGCTTCTAACAGTCAACGTATCAAGCACATCATTAATCAACATCCCAATACGTTATTTATCGTTTTTATGGCAATTGCCAATGTTCATTTTGATGAATATCTATTGGTCAGAAAAAATTTATTGATCAGCTCAAAATCGATTAAGCCGGAATCTCTTGATGATATCCTTGGCGATATTCTGAAAAAAGAGACAACGATGGCCAGCATTTTAAATATGCCAACGTTATCATTAAGCCGGACCGAATCAAGTATGTTGCGAATGTGGATGGCTGGCCAGGGAACGATTCAAATATCTGACCAAATGAATATTAAAGCCAAGACCGTTTCATCGCATAAAGGCAATATTAAACGTAAGATCAAAACGCATAATAAACAGGTTATCTACCATGTCGTCCGACTGACCGATAATGTGACAAATGGTATTTTTGTTAACATGCGCTAAGGCATACTGACTGGTGGGATACCACCAGTCAGGCTGGCAGAAATTACTCGGCTTTCTCCACAAAGATACCATCCTGATGCCCTGCTTCATTAAAGAACCAGATGCCGAGCGGGTAGTCTTCCAGCGAAACCAGGTACATTGTGCCTTCACTAAACTCCTCAACTGCCAGTACCACGCCAGGACGACGCGGACCGCCATCCGTTTTGACTGTTACCCGATCATTCACCTTCATCGTTTTCCTCCTGTGGCTTTGTGCCAGTTTAGAACAATTTCGTTTTTCTGACAGCGCCGGGCGCGCGCGAGTGCTGATTTTCTCAACGGTCTATACTTAAGAAATGCCTGGCTGACATGACGTGTCGGCAGCAACATCGGCAGCAACATATAAGCAACGGTTGCGAGGAAAGATGATGAAAACCGCAAAAGAGTACAGCGATACCGCAAAACGTGAGGTCAGCGTCGATGTCGATGCCCTGCTGGCGGCGATCAATGAAATTAGCGAAAGCGAAGTTCATCGCAGCCAGAACGATTCGGAACACGTTAGCGTCGATGGCCGTGAATATCATACATGGCGTGAATTAGCCGATGCCTTTGAACTTGATATTCATGACTTTAGCGTCTCTGAAGTGAATCGCTAAATGCGTGATAAAAAAATCCCGACCCTTGTTGGGGTCGGGATCAAACTTGCTTAAGCAAGAAGCACTTAAAAAATTCGTTACACCAGGAAATCTGATGCGTTCATCACCTTATCCGCAATTTTTTAGGCTGACAAGAAAATATTCTTGATATGAATGATTAACGTCACTAATGAATGGGAGTGTGATCCGCGTCACCCCTTGGAGGCTATGGCGTTCACGTGATCGCTCCCAAAAAACGATTTTTTATAATTCGTGCTGTTTTAAGAAATATCCGGCAAAGGGAGTACTGCGCGATCATGCTTTCAATTCATCAACCGCTGCTGATTTTCACCGATCTTGATGGCACCCTGTTGGACAGTCATAGCTATGACTGGCAACCTGCCGCCTCCTGGTTAATCCGCCTGCGGGAAGCGGAGATCCCCGTGATCCTGTGTAGTAGTAAAACCTCGGCTGAAATGCTGTACCTGCAAAAGATGTTAGGTCTGCAAGGGTTGTCACTCATTGCAGAGAACGGCGCGGTGATCCAACTGGATCAACAATGGCAGGATTTGGACGATTTTCCGCGCATCATCTCGGGTATTGCTCATAGTGAGATCAGCCAGGTATTAAATACGCTGCGTGAGAAAGAACACTTCAAATTCACCACCTTTGATGACGTCGATGATACAACCATCGCTGAATGGACTGGCTTAAGCCGCAGCCAGGCCGCACTGACGCAGTTGCATGAGGCTTCGGTCACGCTTATCTGGCGCGACAGTGACGAGCGGATGGCACAATTTACCGCTCGCCTGAATGAACTGGGCTTGCAGTTTGTGCAAGGTGCGCGTTTCTGGCATGTGCTGGATGTCTCAGCCGGGAAAGATCAGGCAGCCAACTGGATCATTGCGGCATATCAGCAATCGCGTGGAAAACGTCCGACCACGCTTGGCTTAGGCGACGGCCCAAATGACGCACCATTACTGGAAGTGATGGATTATGCGGTGATCGTAAAAGGGCTAAACCGGGAAGGAGTGCATTTGCAAAATGAGGATCCGGCCCGTGTCTGGCGGACACAGCGAGAAGGACCGGAAGGCTGGCGCGAAGGGCTGGATCACTTTTTCACGGCCAGTTAAGGGCTATCACTCGCGCAGACCTGATTGCGCCCCGCTTGTTTTGCGAGATACAACCGCCGATCGGCCAGAGACTGTAATTGCTCAAAATCATAATCGCCGGTTTCCTCGCTGCTACTCACCCCCAGCGAAGCACTGATGCGTAGGGTCGTGCTCTTGGCGATCAACATCTCTTTTTCATTCAGCTTCAGGCGAATACGTTCGGCCACTTCCGTTGCCTGCGCCAGGTTAGCGCCAGGCAGAATCACACAAAACTCCTCGCCGCCCACGCGGCCTGCAACGTCCTGTGAACGCAATGAACGACTGATTAATCCGGCAGCATGCGACAGCACACGATCGCCTGCCTGATGACCAAAGCGGTCATTAATCGCTTTAAAATGGTCAAGGTCGACCTGGATGACAGAAAACGGATGTTTGTGTATCTGACACAATTCGGCAAGCGGACGCGCTTTTTCGAACAATGCGCCACGGTTATACAAGCGCGTTAAGGTGTCATGCCACGCCTGCCACTGCAACGAGCTTTGCAGGACATACATATTGCTGACCATCTGGCGAATCACATACCATGAGATAAGTAACATCGTCGTAAAGAGCGCCCACAGAAGGGTTAACGCAATGCTGATGCTGCCGAAATCACCACGCACACCTTCACTAAGCGTATGAATGCGCACTAATGCGCCGTCAAAATGGTCCAGTCGCTCCCAGCTAACATAGCGACTGTTCATCCTAATACCACCGCGCGTATCGTGTTCCATAGCCTGCGCCAGAGATGCCAGCTCTCGAGGATCAAAAAGGTCCTCCGCCGAGTGTTCCGGGTTAGATGAAGTCAATAATTTTAGTTTGCTGTCGTAGAGCTGGTATTCACCATCCAGTTTTTTATCAATAGCGTTTTTTAGAAATTGCTGCATCGAGCGCACAGGGATACTCATTCCCAACACGCCATACCAGTAATTATTACTGTCGACCGGTACGCTTACGGTGACCTGCGGTTCAGTAACATTGTTATGGCCATGCTGAGAGGTAAACCATCGTACGCCACGTTGACGATTTTCTCGTTCTGATTGGCCGATAAACCAGGGTTGCGTGACAAATTCGTAGTAACGCGTAGGGATATTTCGGGTAAACAACGTCGGCTGCGTCGAAACGTAGAATCCGGCGCGCGAGACATACATTGCCTGTTCAACCATCGAAGTAGAGTTGTGCGCCAGTCGTAGTAAGTAGCCGACTTCCAGTGCGGCAGTAATTTCATTGTCGAGTAATTCATTTTCGCGAGAAAGCTGATTTCCCTCGCTCACTAACGCATCCGAGACACCGTTTACTGACAGAGTGCGTCGTCTGTTGAGTTCGATTTGCCAGGCGTGCTCGTCGCGATGTTGTTCAAACTCGACAACAGCGTTACGCATAGAGGTGAAATCCAGCGGCGCAACAAGGGCTTCACGCATTCCATTACGCAAAAAAATCAGTTTATCGACGTTATATTGCAATTGCTTGTCGAGCGCGTTGGCAACGTTTTCCAGATGATTACGCTGACTGGAGATATAGGCGTCTTCCAGCACCACGACTTCACGCCAGGTGAGCAAAGTGGAGAAGATCAACACCACGATAAAACACAGATTAACGACATGACCTGGCCCCAGGCGGCGCGCGAGTTTTTTTAGCCAGCTCTGGTTTTCCATTTTTGTCTCGTGCTGCACCCTGACGACTCCCAACCTGCTTTTTAATGATTCTGGCATAACCTGGCGATAGCGTACCGCCAAACAACGATAATTTTATAATGTTGGCATGATACGAGGCATCAGGCCTTCGATATTGACGCTGGCACAACTGCCGGATGCGGCGTGAACGCCACATCCGGCCTGGTGTTAATTGCACATTTTCAAACTTCTTCCGACGAACAACTCCCCTCCCCCGGAACAAGCTCGGTTTCATGAAAAGCTTCCCGCTTGACCCCATAACCGTCATACCACCGGCACTCAACCATACCGCTGGAATACCCAGTGACAATCATCCGCGGGCCGCCCTCTTTTACCGTGACTTCCTCACTAACCATAAAGCTCATACTCGCCTCCTTTTTTCGAGTGAAACTTGTTCACCTTAGTCGAGGATGGCGAATTTTGCATAACAGCCAATGTGAATTTTAATGTGCCTGGCCGCGCATTTTCGCTACCACTTTCACTCCCAGCACCACGATGCCACCGATGATAAATCCAAGAATCAGATTTAAAACAGTCGGTAATATCATCGCCACAAGCGCGTTCTGCTGTCCGGCAAAATGTTCAATGGCATGATGCAGCGGCGCGATGCCATGCACCACAATGCCGCCGCCAACCAGGAACATCGCCAGCGTGCCGACAACCGATAATGCTTTCATCAGCCAGGGCGCGATAATCAACAGCCCCTTACCCAACGCCTGCATCAACGTACTGGACTTTTCTGCCAGCCAGTAGCCCAGGTCATCAATCTTAACGATAATCCCCACCAGGCCATACACGCCAATCGTTACCACCAGAGCAATCCCTGAGAGCACCAGCACCTGATTAATCAGCGGCGCTTCCGCCACAATACCCAGCGTTATGGCGACAATTTCCGCAGACAAAATAAAATCGGTGCGAATGGCCCCTTTTATTTTGTCCTTTTCAAACTTGAGCGGGTCTTGCTCCGCCAGTTTTTCCAGACGCTGCTGACTCTGCGCCGGATCCTCTTTGTGTTTACGCGCCTCCAGCATATGTAGCACTTTCTCTACCCCTTCAAAGCAGAGAAACGCACCACCAATCATCAACAGTGGCGTAATTGCCCACGGGATAAATGCACTGATGATCAGCGCCAGCGGCACCAGAATCACTTTATTGATTAGCGATCCCTTCGCCACGCCCCAGACCACAGGAAGTTCCCGGTTGGCACGCACGCCTGAAACTTGTTGCGCGTTGAGCGACAAGTCATCCCCTAATACGCCGGCGGTTTTCTTCGCCGCCAGCTTGCCCATCACGGAGATATCGTCCAGCAAAGTGGCGATATCATCGAGCAACGTCAATAAACTACTCCCGGCCAAAAGCATTCCCTCTCATTTTTTCGTTGACGCGCTAAGTATGAAGCAAAATCGGCTTGCCTGATACTGTGCTTCACAGGTCAACATTTTTTTAACAATCAAGCACAATTATATCTCTCGCCAGCAGAATGATTTTCACGTTTACTATGAACCACCTTTTTATTTCCACCGTGAGGGATTATGCGTTTCCGCCAGTTGTTACCGCTTTTTGGCGCGCTGTTTGCGTTGTATATCATTTGGGGCTCGACCTATTTTGTCATTCGGATTGGCGTTGAAAGCTGGCCACCGTTAATGATGGCGGGGGTGCGATTTTTGGCAGCAGGTCTTTTATTGATGGCATTTTTACTGCTGCGTGGGCACAAATTGCCGCCGCTACGTCCCCTGCTCAACGCCGCGCTTATTGGCCTGTTACTGCTGGCTGTCGGTAACGGTATGGTGACGGTTGCCGAACATCAAAACGTCCCTTCCGGCATTGCAGCCGTGGTGGTGGCAACTGTGCCACTGTTTACTCTTTGCTTCAGCCGCCTGTTTGGCATTAAAACGCGCAAACTGGAATGGGTGGGTATCGCCATTGGGCTTGCCGGGATCATCATGCTCAATAGTGGCGGTAATTTAAGCGGTAACCCGTGGGGTGCAATGCTGATTTTAATCGGCTCAATTAGCTGGGCGTTTGGGTCGGTTTATGGCTCGCGCATTACCTTGCCGGTAGGGATGATGGCAGGCGCCATTGAGATGCTGGCAGCAGGCGTAGTGTTAATGATTGCGTCGATGATTGCGGGTGAAAAACTGACAGCAGTCCCTTCGCTTTCTGGTTTCCTTGCAGTCGGCTATTTGACGCTGTTTGGCTCGATTATCGCCATCAACGCTTATATGTATTTAATCCGCAATGTCAGTCCGGCTCTGGCCACCAGCTACGCCTATGTTAATCCCGTGGTCGCGGTATTGCTGGGTACGGGTCTGGGCGGCGAAACGCTGTCGAAGATTGAATGGCTGGCGCTAGGAGTGATTGTTTTCGCCGTGGTACTGGTCACGTTGGGGAAATATCTCTTCCCGGCAAAACCCGTTGTCGCTCCCGTCATTCAGGATGCATCAAGCGAGTAAATGAATCCCCAGAGTGTCGATCTGCGCGCTGGCGCCCTCGCCGCAGATCCACTCTTCCAGACGCTCGGTAAGTGCCGCGTCCGTTAATTTCTCCCGCCCGCGTAACGCACATTCCCAGACAATCAACACACGCCAGCCGAGTTCCTGCAAACGACTGATATCGCGCCGATCGCGCTCGACATTTTTACCTATCTTCTCAAGCCAAAAATCTGTTCGCGTGGCGGGGACGTTAAACAGATAGCAATGGTGATGGTGCCAGAAGCAACCGTGGGCAAATATCACACAGCGAAATTCATCAAGGACAAAATCCGGACGTCCGGGAAGACTGGCTTCCTGAACACGAAACGCCAGCCCCTGCTCAGTTAACAGGCTGGCGAGACGTTTCTCGATTGCCGTATCGCGCGTGGCAATCGCGCGCATATTTTTGCTGCGCGTGGCCTTATCGTGAACGTCGGCCATGTTGTGTTTCTCGCTGACGCAACGCCACCGCTTGTCTGATTTTTGGCTCGAGCAGTTTTGCCACCGCGGCAAAAACCGGTACTACCACCGAATTACCGAACTGACGATAGGCTTGCGTATCAGAAACCGGTATACGGAATTTTGCTTCTCCCGGCGCTTCAAAACCCATCAGGCGCGCGCATTCACGAGGCGTTAATCTGCGTGGGCGATGTTGCTGATTCTGCGGATCGTCAAAGTCTTTCTCACCTGTCGCCATATCCCAGCCGCGATCGATTAAGATTTCCGCGCCGTCTTTATAATAACGGGCAGAAAGCGTGCGCGTGACACTTTGCGGATTGTTCGGATAAACCATCCCATAACCGAAGCCGTTACCGCGCGCCTGATGCTTTTTCGCATAGCGATAGAGATACTTCCATAGCACCGGCGTCAGGATATATTTCGCTTCGACCATCGGGTCCAGCAACTGCGCCAGCGTCACTCGCTGCACCGGGAAACAATCGCTAATATCACGCAGGGTGAAATCTTCTTTCAGATTAAGATCGCGACGGAAGCCCACCAGCACGATGCGCTCACGGTGCTGCGGTAGAAAATGTTTGCCATCGATGATTTTCGGATCGTCCGGGCCGTTATCTTCTGCGTCGGCAACGTCATAGCCCAGTTCGTCCAGCGTCTGCATGATGATGCGAAACGTTTTACCCTGGTCGTGGCTTTTCAGGTTCTTAACGTTTTCGAGCACAAAAATCGCCGGACGACGAGCGTCGATGATGCGCACCACATCAAAGAACAACGTCCCCTGGGTATCGCAGGCAAAACCGTGCGCCCGCCCAAGCGAGTTCTTTTTCGATACGCCAGCCAGTGAAAACGGCTGGCAAGGAAAACCGGCCAGTAAAACATCGTGTTCAGGAATGTGCTGACGGATATGTTCCGCCGCCGCGTCATCACTTACGCCCTCTTTATGGCTCAGGGTAATGTCGCGGATATCTTCATTAAAATGATGAGTCGCCGGGTCGCAATAATGGTTGGCTTTATAGGTGCGCACCGCATGTTTATTCCATTCACTGGTAAATACGCACTGACCGCCAATTGACTCAAAACCGCGACGGATACCACCAATCCCGGCAAAGAGATCGATAAAGCGAAACGCATAATGCGGATGATGTGCTGGCGGTTTGGGTAGCAACGTTTGCAGGTGGGCGAACTCATTTTCACTTAAACGGTGCCATACCGAATCATTCGCCAGCGCACGTTTTAAAATCGCCGCGCTCCAGTGGTTCTCACCCACACCATTAAGTTGCGCCACCAGCGTTTTAACATCATAAATTTGCAGCAGTTTCTCCAGCATTGCCTGTGCGGCATTCCCGGTGCTGTATGAATCGGTTACTGAAATATTTTCCTGCATAGATTTAACCGGCCATATGAGATGGCCGACAGGTTAACATAATTACATCGGTTTAGGGCCACGCGCGCAGTCAGCTGGCGAAAACGCATCAATCACGTTGTGATCGATACCTTCATTCTCCCCCGCCAGTTCAGCACTAAGTTTGGCCATAAACTCCACCAGAAAACGGGCGTTGTGTTGCGCCAGTTGTTTACCTTTTGTGGTTTGCATCGTTTGAGGTAGTTTTAGCAGCTTGGTCTGGAAGTGGTCCAGCGCGTAACGTTTATCATCGAGCGGGCGATGCTGCGCGAACGGATCTTCGCCATCAAACAGCGCCACACCTAACGCGCCTGAAACCGCAAACACACGCGCCAGGCCAATCGCGCCTAAGGCTTCCAGCCGGTCCGCATCCTGCACGATTTTAGCTTCCGCCGTTAAGGGCGTAATTTGCGCACTGAAACTGTGTGCGGCAATGGCATGACAAACGGGCTCTATTTTCTCCGCTGGAAATTGCGCAAACTCTTCACATAGTAGGCGACGCGTCTCTTCTGCTGCCAGCATTGAAGATTGCTGCCGTTGCGGATGATTTTTCGCCAGACTCACGATATCGTGAAAATAACAGGCGGTTAAAATCACCAGCATGTCCACGTCTTCATCGACCGCCAGTTTTTGTGCCGTCGCCCAGACGCGGCGAAAATGACACAGGTCATGGGCCGCGTCCTGATACTGATGATGGCTCTTCAACCAGTTCTCGAATTGTGCCTGCCAGTGTTGTAAGTCCATATGCGCTCCGCGGCCAAAGAGTCGCAACCTTAGCAGTTTTTACTCATAGCGTCTGCTACGTACGGGGCGAGGTCGCGTGTACCAGGCAATGCCGCCTAACAACGCCCCGACCATGGCCATAAACAAAAACCCCACTAACGCGCCTAACCACTTTCCCGCAGTTGAACCTAAATCACTTTCAAATCCAGACACGGGGGCATCGGGGATGTGGCTCATTACCCAGATGTAACGCGCCATTACCCAGACAAAATAACCACACCAGGTATAGAAAGCCCATAAAGCCAGTTTGCCGCCAGGGCTACGAGAGAGTCTTTCTTCCATTGCTGTCGAACCATACTCCATTTTGAGATAACCCGGAAAATTCAGACTTATACTGTTATGTGATAAAAGTCACATTTTTCCACATCGGTCGAGCCAGTCAAGTCTCACTCATTTTTTGAACAAATATATGAATCTTAACCACTGACATTATGTGCAGAAAAAACAAGTCGGAAGGCATTTGTTTTTTGTTTGGGCATAATTGATTAATTCATATTTTGAATATATTGGCATTGAATACAATTATACCTTTTTTGTTTTCTGTGTCATGATGACTACGTTATTAGCCTTTTATCGTCTTGTTTATATTTTTTGGGCCGGCATGATGCCGGCTTTTTTTATGCGTTCATTAATGTGCAGTAGATCACACTCAGTCTTTAGTTCAACAATCATTGATGTAATCCATCCTTCCAAAAGAACAATAACCAATTGATATACAAATATAAATATGATGAATACTTATGTCTGAAATTCATAATTATGAATTATATTAAATAGAATAGAAATATTTTGAAATCTTTTAAATACATTTGTTACATGTAATCTTTAAAATAAAATGAACTTCATAGAATAGTATCCAAATGTGCTTTTTTTTGGATAACGGCACTTATTGATATATTCATGAAGATTATAATCACAAGGGAATACATAATGAAAAGAAAAGTTCTGGCAATGCTGGTCCCGGCGTTATTAGTTGCTGGCGCAGCAAATGCGGCTGAAGTCTATAATAAAGATGGTAATAAACTGGATTTATACGGAAAAGTAGCAGGTCTGCACTACTTCTCTGATGACTCTGGCAGTGATGGCGACATGTCATATGCCCGTATCGGTTTCAAAGGTGAAACCCAGATCGTTGACCAGTTCACTGGCTATGGTCAGTGGGAGTTTAACATTGGCGCAAATGGCGCTGAGAGCGACAAGGGCAATACCGCAACTCGTCTGGCATTTGCAGGCTTAGGTTTCGGTCAGAACGGTACTTTCGACTATGGTCGTAACTACGGTGTCGTATATGACGTTGAAGCATGGACCGATATGCTGCCAGAATTTGGTGGCGATACCTACGCTGGTGCCGACAACTTCATGAACGGTCGTGCTAATGGTGTTGCAACCTACCGTAACAATGGTTTCTTTGGTCAGGTTGATGGCCTGAACTTTGCTCTGCAATATCAGAGTAATAATGAAAGCAGTGGACCATTCGGTCAGGAAGGTTCTGGTAAGGGACGTAGCATTACCAAAGAAAATGGTGATGGTTTCGGTATGTCAACTTCCTATGACTTCGACTTCGGTTTAAGTCTGGGTGCTGCATATTCTAACTCTGACCGTACCGATAACCAGGTTCACAAAGGTTTGCATGATACTCGTTACGGGGATCGCTTCGATGCAACTGCTGGCGGTCAAACAGCAGAAGCATGGACCGTTGGTGCAAAATACGACGCTAATAACGTTTACTTAGCAGCCATGTATGCTGAAACCCGTAACATGACTGGTTACGGTGATGCTGATGCTATCGCTAACAAAACCCAAAACTTCGAAGTTGTTGCTCAGTATCAGTTCGACTTCGGTCTGCGTCCGTCCATCGCTTACCTGCAATCAAAAGGTAAGGATTTAGGCGGTGTAAATAGTGATAACTTTGACAGCCAGGGTAATCATCATTCCACCAACAAAGACCTGGTTAAATATGTTGATATCGGTATGACCTACTATTTCAACAAAAACATGTCCACCTATGTTGATTATAAAATCAACCTGCTGGACAACGGCGACGACTTCTACAAAGAAAACGGCATCGCGACCGACGATATCGTTGCTGTGGGCTTAGTCTACCAGTTCTAATCAGCCAACGCGCCGCGGCACGTAACTGTAAAACATAATATCGGCCTGAGTTCGTCCCTCATCGAATTCAGGCTTTTTTATATCCCACATCAAATCACCAACAGCGGCACGCTAAACTGCCGTAGCATGTCGATAAACCCTAATTCCTGCGTAGCTCCCAGCACAATAACATCAGCCAGTTGTTGTTCAGCAAGTTCCTTTATCCCTTCCGGAAGAGTGCCGAAATGAACATATGTATGAATAAATCCTTCAGGCAAAACCAGTTGTTCTGCTATATGAGCTAAACGGCACACAGCCTGCCCACGTAGACCTTCTTTAAAACGATGCATATCAGAAATATACCCACGCTCGAGAACTCTTAAATATTCCGGTATAAAGCCAAGTAAGTGAACATGTCCAGAAGAAACATTGGCGAAAAATTGCGCGTGCAAAAACGCTTGCTCTCTATCATCCCGAGAAAAAACATTCACCGGAATAACAATATTTCGGTACATAGGTATTCCCTGAAAAAATTCAATATAATCAACTGCACTTGAATTATTAGTGCATATTTCTAATACTATATTTAAGTCGTTTTTTTGGAAAAGTTATCGTTGCTGCCCCACTTTAGTCTCCAGGCCATTCCCTCTGACAAATTGTGCAAAGAGTACATCTGATGACAAGTAATTAATCATATCTGTCATCAGTTAAACCTTAATCTGGATCATCATTCTTTCGCGATAATCTCTCGTGCCAGACAGTTTTACGATTATTTTTTTGCTAATAATCTCATTTTCTTAACTTACACTCTCATAGCATGGCCCGGCGAGATTCTTCGCTTCAGCATTTACCTGTTTTAAGCAGGCCTCAGGCGAATCCTCCTATTGTAGGCACATCTGGCGCCGCTCTAAACTTCACGTGAGCACAAAAAATCACCACAATTAAAATTTGTGCTACCGTGAATCAATATCCTGATTTCTGAAAAATAGACTAAAATAAATTAACACCAATTACGACCACTTTACGCAATAAGGAGAAATCGGCATGATTAATATTCGACACAAGTGCAGCATAATCATCGCACATTCCCCCCTTGCATACCGCTTTCGATATATTGACTCCAATTTACCACCTGGTTAAAAATAGCAACCAGCTCAGTCGCGAATATAGTGACTAACCTACATAAGTAACAACAAGGAATACACTATGACTGTTCAACAAAGTAAGAATCCGCAAATCGATATGGCTGAAGATAATGCTTTCTTCCCGTCAGAATATTCGTTAGGCCAATATACCAGCCCGATTTCTGATCTTGATGGGGTAGACTATCCAAAATCGTATAGCGGAAAGCAAAAAATTCTGGTAATCGCCGCCGATGAACGCTATTTGCCAACTGATAATGGTAAGCTCTTCTCAACAGGAAACCATCCGATTGAAACGTTGCTGCCGTTATATCATCTGCATGCTGCTGGTTTCGAGTTCGAGGTTGCGACGCTTTCTGGCCTGATGACAAAATTTGAATATTGGGCTATGCCGCGTAAAGATGAAAAAGTGATGCCATTCTTTGAGCAGCACAAATCTCTGTTCCGCAATCCGAAAAAATTGGCAGATGTTGTCGCCAGCCTCAACGCAGACAGCGAGTACGCAGCAATCTTTGTTCCTGGCGGTCACGGTGCACTCATTGGTTTACCAGAAAGCAAAGACGTGGCTGCCGCTCTGCGGTGGGCAATCGAAAATGACCGTTTTGTTATCTCTCTTTGCCACGGTCCGGCAGCCTTTCTGGCGCTTCGCCACGGCGATAACCCATTAAATGGTTATTCAATTTGCGCATTCCCTGACGCTGCAGACAAACAAACACCAGAGATTGGCTACATGCCGGGTCATCTGACCTGGTACTTTGGTGAAGAACTGAAGAAAATGGGCATGAACATCGTCAATGATGATATTACCGGCCGGGTACACAAAGATCGTAAGCTTTTAACCGGTGACAGTCCTTTCGCAGCAAATGCGTTAGGCAAACTGGCAGCACAGGAGATGCTGGCCGCATACGTAGGTTAATCGGCTGACACTTACTGTGGAATAAAAGTGGGGGTAACTCTCCCCCACTTAACAAACATGAAAACGACCACCTCCAATTACTGACGTTTTAACGCTTCCCTTCACTTTATGCACCCCAGACTGAAGAATGCGACACAAGCTGTTTTTAAACAAAATGATAATTCTCGAAAATGATTAACACATAAACAATAAATATATAGCATATTCCACGTTATTATTTATCGATTTTAGAAATCAATCATTTCTGTTAAACTTCACCACGTTTTAACCAGAATGGAAGCGAGGTTGGAAATGTCATTTGTATCATTTTTCAGACGTATTGCATTTGCGTATTATGATTATCGCTGCAAAAATACTGATATTGCAAAAAGTGAATTCGTAGTTATTCACATTCCCGATCAAATTGGGGATGCAATGGCTATTTACCCAATAATCCGATCGCTTGAAATGCATAAAATAAAACACTTATTAATTGTCACATCAACAATTAATAAATCTGTTTTTGATGCACTTCATCTGGAACAAACAAAATTAACATTGATCAGTATGACAATGCAGGATCATGCCAGTATTAAAGAAATAAAAAAATTAGCAAAAAACATCAATGAACAATATGGAGCTCCTGATCTTTGTATTGAAGCAATGCGCAAGAAAAACCTGAAGACGATGCTATTTATTAGCCATTTACGAGCCAATACAAATTTACAGGTTGTGGGTTTAACAATGAAATGTTATTCACCGATATGTAAGTCAGCGTCGAAAATGGATCAGTCACTACGCGCCCCAGTACCGCTGACATGGGCCTTCATGATGCGAGAAGTAGGATTTCCGGCGCCCCCGCCCATATTTGAATTGCCCCTCAGCGAAATAGTGCTAAAAGAAGTACGTTGTGAGATGCATTCATTAGGTTCATATATTGCTCTTAATTTAGAAGGTAGCGTGCAAGAGAGAACATTTTCATTAACAATGGCACAAAAAATCATTGAGATGATTAAAATGCAATCAGACATGCCAATTGTCATTGTTCATGGTCCGAAAGGTTCGGAAACAGCCCTGGAACTAACCCGGCATTTTGATAACGTTTATCATTTGTCGTTATCACCTTCAATAATGCGGTCTGCAGCAATCATAAGAGATGCCTTCCTTGCAATAACGCCAGACACATCTATTTTACACATGGCAAGTGCTTATAATGTTCCTGTCATCGCCGTGTATGCTGATTATAAGACTCGCTGGCCTGCCATGGCCGGCATTTCAGAGACGATTGTGGTAGGAAAGGCTATTGATCATCTAAATTTGGATGAATTCAGCAATACGCTGAAAAGGATTATCGCGAAAATTTCAGTCACAGCGTAATGAAAGCTCTAACAAAAATTCAAACACTAAAGCACGTTTGCAGAAAAGCAAAAAGCCCGCTCGAAAGCAGGCTTTTTT